>CAYRPD010000020.1:0-12007 GCA_964426095.1 uncultured Oscillospiraceae bacterium
TATCATGTCGAACATTGCGCCGGGGGTGAGGACGCGGGAATACATATCCGTGATAATCCTATGCGCAACGGGGGCAAGCTCCGCCGTGCCCTTTATGGGCTTGGCAAGGAGATTCGCTTTCGTGCCGCGTATGGTATACTCCACCGGCACATCCACATACCCAAAGCGCGCAAAGAACTTGAAAAGCTTCTTCAAATGATCCTCGTCCGGGTCGTCAAACTCGGTAAGCTCGGCCAAAATGCCCTGACGGTCGGCATAGCGCTTATTTATCATGCGCATCGTCTCCACGCCCACACCGTGCTCCCTATACCATGGGAGAATCCCGTAGTATTTGAGCAGCACGTACCCATACAGGCTCTTGACAAATACCAAGGCGTAGCCAAGCTCAATATTGGATTCATCCTCGGTAAATACCAGCAGCTCCATGCTGCCGTTGAGCATTCCCTTGTGTATGGCGAGCTTCGGCAAAAGCTCGTCACTGTCAAAATCCATTTCCATGGCGGAGTAATAGCGCTCTAAGTCCTTGTGCCCGCCCTTTCTCATGCTTATCATTTTTTATCCCCCTTGCATTATTTTTCGTGCGATTTCATCATTTATTGATTGTGAAAACCCTGCGCCCGGCAGAGACGGGCGTATTCGCCGTTTTTCGCGATAAGCTCATCATGTGTGCCTATCTCCGCTATATGCTCGCCCTCTACCACGGCTATCCTGTCGGCAGAAGCAACGGTGGAAAGGCGGTGGGCGATGATGAGCGTGGTGCGCCCGGCGCTGAGCGCGTCAAGGGACGCTTGTATACGCTGCTCGGTGACGGTATCGAGTGCGGAAGTGGCCTCATCGAGTATGAGTATTTTCGGGTTTTTCAAGAACACGCGGGCAATGGATATGCGCTGCTTTTGCCCGCCGGAGAGCATAACCCCCCGCTCGCCGATATAAGTATCGTACCCATCGGGCATGAGCATGATTTCCTCGTGAATCTCGGCGCGGATGGCGGCTTGCACTATCTCGGCATCCGTAGCGTCCGGGCGGCCGTAGCGGATATTTTCGCGCACCGTCCCGGCAAACATGAAAACATCCTGCTCAATAAGCCCGATATTGCGCCGCAGGCTCTCCTGCGTAACGGCGCGCACATCCTGCCCGTCCACCGTGACTGCCCCGGCCGTGACATCGTAAAACCTCGGCAGGAGCTGACACAGCGTAGTCTTTCCCCCGCCGGAGGGGCCGACAACCGCAAGGCTCTCCCCCGGCGCTATCTTCAAGCTCACATTCTCCAGCACGGGGACACCGTTGCCGTAATCAAAGGAGACGTTTTTATACTCTATCTCGCCCTTTATCTCGCCAAGCTCCGTTGCGTCCGGCGCGTCCTCAATCGCAGGGCGGGTGCGCATAACCTCAAGAAAGCGCGTAAAGCCCGCCGAGCCTTGCATATACATCTCGGCAAACTGCGTGAGCTTTCTCACGGGAGTGACGAAAGCGGAAACATAGAGGGTAAAGGTGATAAGGTCAATATAATTCATCGTGCCGCGCATGATGAACACCCCGCCCACGGCGATTACCGCCGCCTGCATGACGCTTGTGGTGAACTCCATGCCACTCATGAATAAGCCCATGGCCTTGTAGTAATCCGCCTTTGCCCCGCGGAAAAGCGCGTTCGCCGCTTCAAACTTTTCATGCTCCTGCTGCTCGTTGGCAAAGGCCTTGGCCGTGCGTATGCCGGAAATGCTGCTTTCAATGGCGGCATAGATCTGCGCCGTCTTTTTCTTGACCTCGATGTTCGCCTTTTTCATTCTTACGCGCTGAGAAAGCGTAAAGCCCAAGCAGATAGGCAAAATCACCGTCAGCACGAGCGCCAAGCGCCAATCAAGCGTGAACATCACGGCAAGCGAGCCGATAATCGTCAAGGTGCAGATGAGAAGATTCTCCGGCCCGTGGTGGGCAAGCTCCGTAACCTCAAATAAGTCCGAGGTGATGTGGCTCATCAACACGCCGGTGCGGTTTTTGTCGTAAAAGCTACAGGATAGGGTCTGCATATGTTCAAAAACATCCCGCCGCATATCCGACTCCACCAGCACGCCCATCCTATGCCCCACTACGGTTATCACATATGAAAGCGCCGCCTTAACGATGTACGCCAGCACCAAAACCGCCATAACGGCGAAAAAGGCGGCGTAAGCCTTTTCTGGCAAGAGGGTAGTCATGGCGCTGCGGGATACGTAGGGAAACACCAAGTCCACCGCCGCAACAAACACCGCGCACACCATGTCGATTATAAATAGCTTCTTTTGCCCCAAGATATACTGCACAAATATCTTCAGGGGCTTGTCATTGTAGTTTATGTTGTTCATTTGGTTTAATCTTGTCGAATATTGTCGATTGTTTCTTTGTCGAACGGCGAAAAAGGTCGAAAAAAATCAGAACTTGTCCCGCTCGCTCACGGCCAGCGCGTCACAGCGGTTGTTATAAACATTCTCCGCGTGACCCTTTACCCAATGATAACGCATTTGGTTTGCCTCTGTCAATTGCAAAAGCTCTTCCCAGAGGTCAATATTTTGCGCGGGCTTTTTGTCCGCCCGCTTCCAGCCCTTTGAACGCCACGACAGCGCCCAGCCGAGACTGAGCGCGTCAATGACATATTTGGAATCGGAATAGAGGTCTATTTCGCACGGCTCTTTAAGGCATTTGAGCGCTTGGATAACGGCGGTAAGCTCCATGCGGTTGTTGGTGGTCTGCGCTTCGCCGCCGGAAAGCTCCTTTTCCCGCCCGTTATATCTCAACACTGCGCCCCAGCCGCCGGGGCCGGGATTGCCCGAGCAAGCCCCGTCCGTGTATATTTCAATATGTTTCAAAAAAATTTACTCCTATATTTGCACATACCTCCCTCTAAGTTAATAGAGGGAGGTACGCTATAATAACATCTCGCCGGTCACCGTGTAATTTTCCATACAGTACCCGCCGGTTTCATCATCCGGCGCTCACATTAATTGCTATCGGTTTCATCCTCCGATAATTCTCTCTCTGTTGTTTCGATGGAAATTACACGGCTTCCGTTTGCAAGACGCATTATACGGACTCCTTGCGTGGCGCGGCCAAGCAAGCTGATTTTGTCAACGGGAATGCGGATTATTGTGGCATCGTCGGTGATAACGAGCACGTCCTCTTCGCCCGTGACAATTTTCACGGCGGCAATACGCCCGGTTTTATCCGTGACGGAATAGTTCTTCACGCCGAGGCAGCCGCGGCCTTTAACGCCGTACTGCGTACACTCCGTGCGTTTGCCGTAACCGTTTTCGGTGACGGTGAGGAGCGCGTTACCGGCGGCGGTGCTGCCCGCGCCGACGACATAATCGCCCTCGCGAAGCTTGATACCGCGCACGCCCGTGGCCGTGCGCCCCATGGCGCGCACATCGCCCTCGTTAAAGCACGTTGCCATTCCGTTTGCCGTTGCTATTAAAATATCCTCATCGCCCGCTGTTGCCATAACCGCAATAAGCTCGTCACCCTCGTCAAGATTCAACGCGCGTATGCCGTTTGCGCGGATATTGCGCAGCGCCGACTGCGCCATGCGCTTGACCGTGCCTCGGCGCGTGACGAAGAAGAGATATTTGTCCTCTTCCAATGCGCGCGCGGCAATCATCGCGCTTACGCGCTCCTGCTCGGCATTCTCGATTTGAATTATATTGACGATGTTCGTACCCTTTGCGGCACGCCCGGCTTCGGGGATATTATAACCTTTTTTAATGAATACGCGACCCTTGCTGGTGAAGAAGAGTATATTGTCATGGGTGCTGGCGGTAAAGACGGTGTTCACAAAGTCCTCTTCCTTGGTGGTCATGGCGCGGATGCCCTTGCCGCCGCGGCCTTGGCTGCGGTACTCGGTAGCGGGCAGGCGCTTTATATAGCCGCCGTTTGTCAGCGTGAACACGCACTGCTCTTCTTCTATAAGATCCTCAATGTCAATCTCGTCCGCGACATCCTGAATCTCGGTCAAGCGCTCATCGCCGTATTTATCACGCAGGGCGATAAGCTCATCCTTCAAAACCTGCTTTATCTTCTCCGGGTCTGCAAGCAGCTCTTTATAATAAGCGATTTTGCCCTCAAGCTCCTTGTACTCGTTTTCAAGCTTTTCGCGATTGAGCCCTTGGAGCGAGATTAAACGCATATCGCAGATAGCCTGCGCCTGAACATCGGATAGGCCGAAGCGCTCCATAAGTCTCGCCTTGGCGTTATCGTAGCTGGAGCGGATAATTTGAATGACCTCGTCAATATTATCCTGCGCTATCAGCAAGCCCTCCAACAGGTGCGCCCGCTCCTCGGCCTTTTTAAGGTCAAAGCGCGTGCGGCGGACTATCAAATCCTCTTGGAAAGCAAGATACTCGTCCAAGATGTGCCGCAGGGAGAGGATTTTCGGCTGGGTTTGGTTATTTACAAGTGCGAGCATATTTATAGAAAAGCTCGACTGTAAAGCCGTTTGCGCGTACAGGCGGTTGAGCACAACCTGCGCATTTGCATCGCGCTTGAGCTCAATTACGATGCGCATACCGTTGCGGTCGGTCTCGTCACGAAGATCTGATATGCCCTCAAGGCGCTTATCGTGCACTTGGTCGGCAATGTTGCGGATAAGCTGGCGCTTATTGACCTGATACGGAAGCTCGGTGACGATTATCCTTGTGCGCTTATCGCGCCCGTACTCTTCAAATTCCGCCCTTGCTCGCACCACAACGCGGCCGCGCCCCGTGGCATAGGCCGAGCGGATGCCGCTTCTGCCCATGATTATGCCGCGCGTGGGGAAGTCCGGCCCTTTGATGTGCTGCATCAAGTCCTGCAAGGTCGCTTCCGGGTTTTCCAGCACGCACACACAGGCGTTTATAACCTCGGTGAGATTATGCGGCGGGATATTCGTCGCCATACCGACGGCGATGCCGGAAGAGCCGTTGACAAGGAGATTGGGGAAACGCGAGGGCAGCACACGCGGCTCCTTGCGCGTCTCGTCAAAGTTGGGGTCCCAGTCCACCGTGTCTTTCTCGATGTCGCGCAGCATCTCGTTAGAAATCTTGGATAAGCGCGCCTCGGTATAACGGTAAGCGGCAGGGGGGTCGCCGTCAACGGAGCCGAAGTTACCGTGCCCGTCAACGAGCATATAGCGCATGGAGAAATTCTGCGCCAAGCGCACCATTGCGTCATAAACCGAGGTATCACCGTGCGGGTGATATCTACCCAGCACGTCACCGACGCAGGTGGCGGATTTTTTAAAGGGTTTGTCGGAAGTGAGGTTATCTTCGTAAAGAGCATAGAGTATGCGTCTGTGAACGGGCTTCAAGCCGTCGCGCACATCGGGCAAGGCGCGCCCGACAATAACGCTCATCGCATAGTCAATATAGCTCGTCTGCATTTCGTTTACCAAGTCCGATTCCGTTATGACTTGGTTGGGAAACGCTATATCCTCAGGTTTATAGTCTCTTTTATGTGCCATTTGGTCTTTCACCCTCCTTATACGTCGAGATTAACAACGTACTTGGCGTTCTGTTCTATCCACTCGCGTCTCGGTTCTACCTCTTCGCCCATCAGCACCGAGAACACCTGGTCGGCGCGGATAGCGTCGGCAAGGGTTATGCGCCTGAGCGAGCGCGTTTCCGGGTCCATTGTGGTTTCCCAAAGCTCGTGCGGGTCCATTTCGCCCAAGCCCTTGAAACGCGAGATATCCACCTTGACATTGGGATTGTCCGCCCGCAGCTCCGCGCTTATCCTGTCGCGCTCTTCATCGGAGTAAGCAACGCGCTGCTGCTTGCCGCGGGAGAGCTTATAAAGCGGGGGAACGGCGGAGTATACGTACCCGTGTTCTATCAGCGGGCGCATATAGCGGAAAAAGAACGTCAAAAGAAGAGTTCTTATATGGCTGCCGTCTACATCGGCATCAGCCATGATTATAATCTTGTGGTATCTGAGCTTTTCTATGTTAAACTCGTCCCCTATCCCCGCGCCCAAGGCGAGGATGAGCGGATAGAGCTTATCATTGCCGTAAATTTTGTCTGCGCGCGCCTTTTCAACGTTCAGCATCTTGCCCCACATGGCAAGTATCGCCTGAAAACGGCTGTCGCGCCCTTGGATGGCCGAGCCTGCGGCCGAGTCACCCTCGACTATATATATCTCGCACAGGGACGGGTCGCGCTCGTTGCAGTCTTGAAGCTTGTCGGGCATTTGGCCGCTTTCAAGCCCCGTCTTGCGTCGGACGGATTCCTTTGCCTTGCGTGCAGCTTCTCTTGCTCTGTTCGCCATCATGGCTTTTTCAAGGATGAGCTTCGCCGTTGCCGGATGCTCTTCAAAGTACTCGGCGAGCTGGTCATTAACTATGCCGTCAACGAGCGTACGGATATAGGCGTTGCCGAGCTTTTGCTTGGTCTGCCCCTCGAACTGCGCTTCCGGGAGCTTGACGGAGATAACCACCGAAATGCCCTCGCGCACATCCTCGCCCGAAACCTTGTCATCGCCTTTTATGATGTTATTCTTCTGGCCGTAGGCGTTTATTACGCGGGTGAGTGCGGTTTTAAAGCCCGTTTCGTGCATACCGCCCTCGGGAGTGTGGATATCGTTTGCAAAGCTGACGAGAGTTTCGCTGTACCCGTCATTATACTGCAATGCGATTTCCGCCACGGCATCGCCCTTTTGGCCGGAGAGATATATTACATCCTCATGTATGGGGGCTTTGTGCTGGTTAAGATAGCTTACAAACTCGCGTATACCGCCCTCGTAGCAGAGCACCTCGCCCTGCTCCTTCCCCTCGCGCTCATCGCGAAGCTCAATGGTTAAGCCGCCGTTGAGGAAGGCCTGCTCGCGCATACGGGTGTGGAGTATTTCGTAATCGTACTCCGTCTCGTCGAACATTTCGGGGTCGGGTTTAAAGCGAACGGTCGTGCCGCGCCTGTCGGTTTTGCCGAGCTTGGTAATCGGCTCGGTTATGCCGCCGCGGGAGAACTTCATCCCGTAGCGCTCCCCGTCCTTGCATACCTCGACTTCGAGCCACTCGGAAAGAGCGTTGACAACGGACGCACCCACGCCGTGCAACCCGCCGGAGACCTTGTAGCCCCCGCCGCCGAACTTGCCGCCCGCGTGAAGCACCGTGAACACGACTTCAAGCGCGCTCTTGCCGGTTTGCTCCTGCGTGTCTACGGGGATGCCGCGCCCGTTATCGACTACTGATATAATGTCGCCCTCTTCAATGGTGACATTGATATGCGTGCAAAAGCCCGCGAGCGCTTCATCAATCGCGTTATCCACGATTTCATATACAAGGTGGTGAAGCCCGGAGGAGCTTGTAGACCCTATATACATACCCGGACGCTTTCTGACAGCTTCAAGCCCTTCCAAGACCTGAATCTGCGAAGCGTCATATTCCTGTGCTGCTTTGTTCGTAAATTCTTCTGCCATTTGTAAGTCTCCAAAAAGTTTTCAACAATTTTCGCTGAGCTATGTTGAGTATTTTTGCCGTTTCTTCATCGGCCGAGCTCGCTTCTTTTATGGAGCGTAGCCGAGGCGGGCTGGGCAAGATAGACCCTGCTTTCGCCCTTATCTTCACATATTACAAATGACTTCGGAATCTCATTTTCCGCTGCATTTACTATTATACCAGTTCTTTCCGAACCTGTCAAGTATTCTCTTGTAATATATGACTGGGATGTTATATCCAAATCGAAGATACCAATTATACTCTCGCTTTGTACAACATTGCCATTTCCAATGTGAAGATACATTTTTATTACCTTTATTTGATTCGACCGTTTTCGACAAACAGCACCCTGCCGCCGGTGCGTTTGGATATGCCCTCGTCCTCGCAGCAGGTGATGAGCGTCTGCCCGCCGCCTATTGAGTTGAGAACAAATTCCTGCCGCTTCGCGTCAAGCTCGCTCAAAACATCATCCAGCAGTAAAATGGGGTATTCCCCCGTCTCGCGCAGGAAGATTTCCCGCTCGGCCAGCTTCACGGACAAAGCCGCCGTTCGCGTTTGGCCTTGGGAAGCAAAGGCGCGGGCAAGCTTGCCGTTGATGAAGATTTCAAGGTCATCCTTATGCACGCCCGTGAGGCATTGCCCCGCGTCAAGCTCGGCCTGACGGTGGCTTTCCTGGTGCTCGCAAAGCTGATAGTAGATGTCCTTGGCGCTGGCAAAGGGGTCGGTTACATTGCTGACGGTCTTATACCATATTTCAAGCTCCTCGCCCTCTCCGGAAAAGTCCCTATGTATGGGCTTGGCCTCATCGTTGAGCCTTGCGGCAAACGTGGCGCGGTAGCGGATTATCTGCGCGCTTGCCCGGCATATCCCGTCGGAAAATTCGTCCAAGGTGTCAAGCAAGGTGGGCTTATCGTGCCAGTCGCGCAGGATGCGCATTTTATGCTCATAGAGTTTATTAAACTGGGAAAGAAACTCCGCGTACCGGGGGCGAATTTGGCTTATCGCGTTATCCATAAGCTTACGCCGTACGGCCGCCCCGTCCTTGATGATGTTCAAATCATCCGGGCAGAATAAAACGGTATTTAGCGTTTCGCCGAGCTCTCCCGCTTTTTTCTTCACGCCGTTTACGCTTATGCGCTTTGTAACGCCCGGACGCATGACGATATTAATCGTCTGCTCCCGCTCGTGGCTTTCTATATCGGCCAAAATCTCGGCCTGTGAATAGTCAAAGCCGATAAGCTCACGGTCAAAGCGGGTGCGAAAGCTTCTGCCCGTGGAGAGCATATATACGCTCTCTAATAGGTTCGTTTTCCCCTGCGCGTTCTGCCCGCAGATTACGTTTGTCCCGGGGTCGAAGCGGGCAGTGTCCCATTCGTAGTTGCGCCAGCCGTTGAGCGCAATTTTAATTACCCTCATGCGCTTTCCACTTCAAGCTCGTTCCCGGCAAAGGTGACCTTATCGCCCGCGCGGAGCTTTTTACCCCGCATGGTGCACACCTCGCCGTTGACCTCTACCATGCCCTCGCTTATCACGTACTTGGCTTCTCCGCCCGTGCCTACAAGCGCGGCAAGCTTCAAAAAGGAATCAAGCTTGATATATTCCGTCTCTATCGTTATTTTTTCCATTTAACGCTCTTTCCAATCAGCCGTCCGCGCGCAGACGCACGGGAAGTATCATATATCTGTAGCTTTCGTTGCGGTCGGTCGCGCATATTACGCAGGGGGACGAGGGAGAGTTGAGGTTTATCAAAAGCTCGTCATCCGTGGCCGCTTTCAGCGCGTCCATGAGGTAGCGGCTGTTAAAGCCTATCTCCATATTGCCGCTGCCCTCGCAAAAGCACATATCGTCCGCGCGGCCTATCGGCGTGAGGCAGAGGAGATTAATTTTCCCGTCGTCAAGCTTCATGCGCACGGGGTTTGTGTTCTTTTCGCTGACTATAATGGATACACGTTCAATCGCGCTCATGAAATCGGCGCGGTTAACCTTGAGCGTGACGGCGAATTTATCCGGCAGGGACTTTCTGTAGTTCAAAAAGTCACCCTCCAAGCGGCGGGACACCACCACGGTGTTGCCTATGACAAAGGAGATATGCTTTTGACCCACGGCGATTTCTACCTCGCCATCCTCGTCCGAGCAGATACGCTCTATATCCGAAAGGGTGTTGCCGGGGACGATGAACGTGCAGTTTTGAAGCTTTCCGTTTTCTATCGTTTCGCACCTCTTGGCAAGGCGGTAACCGTCCACCGCGACAAGGGTCAGCAAGTGCCCCTCTATTTCAAAGAGGATACCGGTGTACACCGGGCGTACCTCGCTGTCGGACACGGCGAAGAGGGATTTATTAATCATGTTTTTGAGTATCGGCTGGGGCAGGACAATGTGGTTAACCCCGTCCACGCTCGGAAGCTCCGGAAATTCCTCGGTGCTCATGCCGATGAAGTTATATTCGCTCTGTGCGCACTTGACCTTTACGCTAAGCTGCTTTTCGTCCGCTTCAACGTGTACTATCCCGTCCGGGATGCGGCGGATCATTTCGCCAAAGAGCTTGGCCGAGAGGACTATGCTGCCGCATTCTTCTATGTCAGCCTCGATGGTTGTATATATGCCTTTTTTAAGGTCAAAGCCCGTTACCTTTACGCCCTCGGGCTCGGCGCTGACTAAAAGACCCTCTAACGCCGGGATGGGGCTTTTGGAGGCTATGGCTCTTGAAGCCGTCACTATCGCATTTTGCAGATGTTCCTTTTCACAACTGAATTTCATTTTTGCTCCTCCGTTTTTTTCTGTAAGTAAATAAAGGATATAATATTTAGTATTATTAGTAGTAGGCGAAAAAGTTGTGGAAAAGCCGGAAAAGGCGTTGATAAACCTTGATTTTTGATGTTGAGAAAAATGTTGATTATTTTTCGGTTTTCAACATACGGTTTTTGCTAAACGGTTTTCCACAGTGAAGTTTTCATTCTCCACAAGAAAATGTTTAAAACTTTTAAGCCTGATTTCGTGCTCAGAGCGAGTTTATATTAGATGTAATGTCTCTTATCGTGAGGGACATATTAGGGTCAGTGCGCAAAAGCTCTTCCACCTTGCGTATGGAGCTTAGGACTGTTGCATGATTTCTGTCCTCATACTCCGTGCCGATATCCTTGAGCGAGAGATTTGTGAGGTTTCGCATGAGATACATGGATATCTGCCTTGCCATGGCGGTGTTCTTTGAGCGGTTTTGCCCGCGTAAATCCTCTTCACGCAGGGAATAGAACCTTGCCGTTTCGCTTATAATGCGCTCGGGAGAGGGAATATACTCGCCCGTTCTCATAACGTCCTTAATAGCGCGCTTTACGGAGTCTATAGTAATTGTATAGTCGAGGATTTCTTTATAAGCCGTCAGGCGCTTTATTACGCCCTCTATTTGGCGGATGTTCGCCGTGATATTCTCGGCGATAAAGGTCACCGCCTCGTCCGAGAGCACCAAGCCCAGCTGGGCTGCCTTGTTGCGCGTAATCGCCATGCGCGTTTCCAAGTCCGGCGGTTGAATGTCCGCCATTAAGCCGCCCTCAAAGCGGGAGCGCAGACGGTCATCCAAAAGTGACATTTCAAGCGGCGGACGGTCGGACGTGATTACTATCTGATGCCCTGCCTCGTAGATATTGTTGAATGTGTGGAAAAACTCCTCCTGCGTGGAGCGCTTGCCCGCGATAAACTGAATATCGTCCACAAGGAACAAGTCCACATTGCGGTACTTCATTCTGAACTCGTCCACGTTGCCGTCCTTAATCGCGCGCACCATTTGATTTGTAAAGTCATCGCCCTTTATGTAGGCAAGCTTCTTGTTCGGGTCGCGCTCGTGTATGGATTGACCGATTGCGAGCAAGAGGTGGGTTTTTCCGAGGCCGGAGTTACCGTAGATGAAGAGCGGGTTATAGGTGTTGCCCGGCTTTTCCGCAACCGCGATTGCCGCGGCGTGGGCAAACTTATTGGAGTTGCCGACTATGAATCGGTCAAAGGTGTATCCCGCCATTTCGGGAAGCGAGTTATCTTCCTGCTTGCCCATCTCATAGTCGCGAAGCTCGTCTCCGGCCAAAATCGTAAGGTCAAAGTCACAGGCGAAAAGCTCACTCAGCACGCCCTTAATCGTCTCTGCAAAGCGGGCGGCGATGATGCCGCGTTTAAAATCGTTCGAGGTGTGGATAACTAAGCGGCAATCGTCAATCTCCACCGGCTCGCAGTCGGAAAACCAAGTGTCGATAGCCGTGGGCGTAAGGTTTTTGCCCAGCGCGTCCATTATTTTTTGCCATATATCATTAAGTGAATTCATTTTTCCCCCAAAGTTTTCATCTGAATTTATATAAGAAGTTACACTCTCCCAATGAATCATGTTATTATAACAAATTTCCGGGCTTTTTGCAATATCTATAATATAATAAAGTAGATATTATTGTTGAGAAATTTCAGTTTTATTATTTGCTTTCCATGTGCAAAAGAACAATACGCAAATCCCCGTCCCAAAACACGCAAAAAACAACAGCCCCACGTAATACGTGAAGCTGCTGCTTAGAGATGTACATTGCATTGCCTAAG
>CAYRPD010000020.1:12107-19761 GCA_964426095.1 uncultured Oscillospiraceae bacterium
ATTTACTTCTTCGGCACGAGCACTTCAAGCCCGCCCATGTACGGGCGCAGGACTTCGGGGATAGTGACACTGCCGTCCTTTTGTAGGTGGTTTTCCAAGAACGCGATGAGCATACGCGGCGGGGCGACCACGGTATTATTGAGCGTGTGAGGCAGGTACATCTTGCCGTCCGTACCCTTTACGCGCATTTTCAGGCGGCGCGCCTGTGCGTCACCGAGGTTGGAGCAGGAGCACACTTCAAAGTATTTCTTCTGTCTGGGTGACCATGCTTCAATGTCGCAGGATTTGACCTTGAGATCCGCCAAGTCCCCGGAGCAGCATTCAAGCTGACGCACGGGTATCTCCAAGCTTCTGAAAAGCTCCACGGAGTAGCGCCACATCTTTTCGTACCAAGCCATGGAATCCTCGGGCTTGCAGACTACTATCATTTCCTGCTTTTCAAACTGGTGTATGCGGTATACGCCGCGCTCTTCTATGCCGTGCGCGCCCTTTTCCTTGCGGAAGCACGGGGAGTAGCTGGTAAGCGTCTGCGGGAGAGAGGCTTCCGGGATAATCTGATCTATAAACTTGCCTATCATAGAGTGCTCGCTCGTGCCGATGAGGTAGAGATCCTCGCCCTCTATCTTGTACATCATCGCGTCCATGTCCGTCTGGCTCATAACGCCCTCTACAACATTGCCGTGAATCATAAACGGGGGAATGCAGTAGATAAAGCCCTTGTTTATCATAAAGTCGCGCGCGTATGCGAGCACGGCGGAGTGTAGCCGCGCCACATCGCCCATGAGATAGTAAAAGCCGTTACCAGCCACGCGCCCGGCAGAATCCATATCCACGCCGTTGAAGCTCTCCATAATCTCCGTATGATACGGGATTTCAAAATCGGGCACAACCGGCTCGCCGAAGCGCTCAATCTCAACATTGAAGCTGTCATCCGCGCCGATGGGGACGGACGGGTCAATTATATTGGGGATGTTGAGCATGATTTCGTGGATGCGCGCGGCGTACTCCTCTTCAAGCTTTTCAAGCTCGGCAAGGCGGTCGGCATTGCGCTTCACCTGTTCCTTTATCGCCTCGGCTTCCTCGGCCTTGGAGGGGTCTTTCTTCGCCTGACCCATGAGCATACCGATTTGCTTGGAGAGCGTATTGCGGCTTGCGCGCAGCTCGCTTGCCTCGGTTATGGCGGCTCTGTTCTTCTCGTCCAGCTCCAGCACCTCATCCACCAGCGGAAGCTTCGCGTCCTGGAACTTCTTTTTTATGTTCTCTTTTACCGCTTCGGGGTTTTCTCTGACGAATCTTATATCAAGCATTTTTGTAATCTCCCGGTTTATATTATTTTATTTGATAGCTCTGAGTTTTTCTATAAGCGCTTCCCTGTCGTCACTGCCGTAGAATTCAAGCTCTATCTTGCCCGTCTTTTTCCCGTCAGTCAGGGTTACTCTTCTGCCTAAAAGCGCCGTAAGCTCGGTGGAAACCTCGCGCGCATAGTCAACGGTGATTCCCCTGCCGCCGGGCTTTACTTCTTCCTTGGCCGTTTTCGGCTTTTGCGCGCGGGCGGCAAGCTCTTCCGTTTTGCGCACGCTGAGCTGCTTTTCTATGACCTCATTGGCCGCGGTAAGCTGCTTCTTCCCGTCCGCTATCGGCACAAGCGCCCTTGCGTGTCCGGCGGAAAGCTTGCCCTTTTCAACAAGCTCCATAACCTCATCGCTCAGCGACAGCAGACGCATGGAGTTTGTAATCGCCGGGCGGGAGCGCCCTACGCTCTTGGCCGCCTGTTCCTGCGTCATGCCGTAGACCTCGATAAGCGTCTTGTACCCCTTTGCCTCTTCTATGGGGTTCAAGTCCTCTCTTTGCAGGTTCTCCACCAGCGCAAGCTCCGCCGTGCGGCGGTCGTCCGCTTCTATTATCCGCACCGGTACTTCGTTAAGCCCCGCCATGCGGCTTGCGCGCCAACGGCGCTCGCCCGCGATTATCTGATAATACCCTGTGTCGAGCTTGCGCACGACTATGGGCTGGATAAGCCCGAACTGCTCTATTGAATCGGCCAGCTCCTGCAAAGCCTGCTCGTCAAAGTATTCGCGCGGCTGCTCGCGGCGCGGCTCAACCTTGGCTATGGGCAGGGTGGTAAGCTCGCTTTGTTCGCTTTCAAATGCGTCATCGCCGAACAGCGCGCCAAGCCCAGTGCCAAGCCCCTTTTTATCCTTTGTTGCCATTCCTGCCTCCCGTTATACGTTTGTTCTCTGTATAAATTCCTCGGCCAGCTCCATGTAGGCGCGAGTGCCCTTGTTAAAGCGGTCATACGCGATGCCGGGCATACCGTGGCTGGGCGCTTCCGAAAGTCTTACCGAGCGCGGGATAACCGTGTCGTACACCTTGCCCTCTAAATACTTTCTCAGCTCGGCCGCCACCTGCGTGGTGAGGTTTGCGCGTGCATCGTACATCGTCAGCACTATGCCCTCTATCTCCAAGCGCTTGTTAAGGCGCTTTTTGGCGAGCTTAATGCTCGTCACCAAGTCCGCTATCCCCTCAAGAGCATAGTATTCGCACTGCATGGGAATGAGCACGCTGTCCGCCGCGACAAGCGCATTGACGGTCAAAAGCTCCAAGGACGGCGGGCAGTCGATGAAAATATAATCATACTCGCTGTACAGCGCCATAAGCGCCGTGCGCATGACGTACTCGCGGTTTTCCTCGCCTATAAGCTCCACGGACGAGGCGGCCAATTCCTTGCTTGCGGGAATCACATCCCCGTACTTTGTATGTACCACGCAATCGGCGGCGCTTTTGCCGTTTATCAGCATATCGTAGGTGTTCGGGCGTGTGGCCTTGGATACGCCCATGCCCGTGCTGGCGTTGCCCTGCGGGTCGCCGTCCACGAGGAGCACTTTTTTGCCCAAGGCTGTCAGCGCGGCCGTGAGGTTGACGCAGGTGGTGGTTTTGCCTACGCCGCCTTTTTGGTTTGCAACTGCTATTATTTTCGCCATTTATATTTCTCCGGTCAATTTAATAGTTTGCTTCTTTTTTTGCACTTTCGCTATTATATCAGCGCGCGAAGTATATTTCAATGCCTTTGTGGGATTTTTGTTTGCAATGTTTCACGTGAAACGTTGGTGTGGGACACGGCGGGGTATGTTTCACGTGAAACATCACGGCGCAACGCGCGGCGCTGTCGGGCGCGTGAGCGCCGCGCCGCCTAACCGACAAGAAGATCTATATCCTCCACAGAGATGTCGGGGTTGAGCGCGAGGTTGATACCGTAGCCGATTACGCGCCCCGCCGCGCGCACAAGCGCGTCAATGTCGCGCGGCGTTACGAACATTCCGCGCAGCCCCTCATCGGGCGCAAACGCGGCGGCATCTATGACAGTCGGCACGCCCACCGCCACCACCGGCACGCCGAGCGACTCGCGCGAGAGCACCTCTCTGTCGTTCCCCACGCCCGACCCCGGCGCAATCCCGCCGGAAGAGATCTGCACCGTGCGGCACAGTCCCTCAACCTCGCACCCGGCGAGCGCGTCCACGGCGATGATAAGCTCCGGGGTCACCTCGCGCGTCAGCGCGCGAAGCTGTGCCGCGCTTTCAACGCCTGTTGTGCCGAGCACACCCGTGCGGCACAGCGCCGTGGACGAAAGCGCATCAAAGCCGGGCACGGCGTGGCGCTTTAAATGCCGCGTGACGAGCACGCTCTCCGCCGCGAGCGAGCCGAGCGCATCGGGCGTGATGTCGGGGTTGCCGAGTGCGGCGATGAGGCAGTCGGTCACGCCGCTCGGCGCGCAGCGCCGAATCAGCGCGCCGACGGCGCGCGCGGCGGCGGAGAAGTCCGGCGCGCCGCGTTCAAAGCGGGGCGGGAGCGTGAGCGTGTAGTATTTGCCCTGCGGCTTGCCGAGGGCTTTCGCGCCGCCGTCGGAAATAATTTCAACTGCGACCACGGGCAGGCCGTACAGCGTTTCCTCGCGCGCGATTATTCCCTGCTCCTCGCCGATTTCTGGGGACAGGAGCTTTCGCGCCTCGCTTGCCAAGTCCGTGCGGGTGTTGTAGAGCATAGAAGTCACCTCGTGATGTGTAATAAGGTTAGTATGCCCTATATATTGTGTAAAATTGCACCGAAAACACGAAAAAGCCACAAGAGCAAAATAAAGAAAAAATATTTCGACTTTTTTTAAAAAAGCCCTTGATTTTCAATATAATATTTGCTATAATCTCTAAACGCGAGTTGTTTGTAACTCAATTTTATAGGAGGAGGTGGCGATTGAAGCATGGCCAACATTAAATCTTCTGCCAAGAGGGACGAAAAGTCCAAGGAGCTCAGAGCAAAGAATCGCGCTGAGAAGACCGAGCTCAAGACCATGATTAAAAAGTTTGACGCAGCAGTTGCCGAAGGCAACCGTGACACAGCCGTCAGTGCCTATAAAGTTGCTGTTAAGACAGTTGACCGCGCGACCGGCAAGGGTTTGCTGCACAAGAACAACGCAGCCCACAAGAAGTCCGCGATGGCTCACAAGCTCAACGAGATGGCCTAAGGCCGCCGAGGAGCGTTTAATCAGGAACGTACAGGGAGAAGCTTTTGGCTTCTCCCTTTGCGCGTCTCAGGGCAAAAAGTAAGGCCGCGTACTTGACAAAGCACACGGCGTGAGTATATAATGTAAATACAAAAAGGTGCTGCCGATAGACGGTCAGCCCCTCTTAAAGTAGTTTTGAAGTAATCGCCGGACTTTGCAAGGGAGCGGCGGTTACTTCTTTAAAACCCTTGACATTTGCCGCGTGTGACTGTACATTTAAATAGAAGAGCCGACAGGGTTCGGCTCTTCTATTTTATCCGATGATATTCAAGGAGCGGCGAGATGAAAAGAAACCTCATGCTCATAGTAAACCCTGCGGCGGGACGCGGCGGGTATAAGCAGGGCTTCGGCGAGGCGCTGAGAACGCTGGACGAGGGCGGAATGCGCACAACGCTTTACTTCACGTCCGGCGCGCGCGAGGCAACGGAGCTTGCAAGAGACAATGCCCCCGGCTTCGATGCCGTGGCGTGTGTCGGCGGGGACGGGACGTTGAGCGAGGTTATCGCGGGGCTTATGCAGCTACCGCGCGAAAGCCGTCCCCCGCTCGGCTATATCCCCATGGGCACGGCCAACGATGTCGCCACTACCCTGTCGTTGCCGAAAAACGACACGGTGGCGGCTGCACAGCGCATAGTCTCCGGCACGGCGCACCCGTATGACGTGGGAGGCTTCGGCGCGGATAAGTATTTTGCCTACATCGCCGCGTTCGGCGCATTTACCGAGGTAAGCTACGCCACGCCCCAAGACCTCAAAAAGCGCTTCGGGCACTTGGCCTACGTGTTGCAGGGCGCAATGGCGCTCGGCAGGATAGAAACGTACAACACGCGAGTGGAGTATGACGGCGGGGTGTACGAGGGCAAGCTCGTTTACGGGAGCTTATCTAACTCCACATCCGTGGCGGGGATAGTGAAGCTTAGAGAAGAGATGGTGTCGCTCGGCGACGGGATGAGCGAGCTTGTGCTGGTGAAAGACCCCGGGAGCTTAGAAAGCCTCGGCGCGCTCGCGGCAAGCGTACTCAGCCAGCGCTTTGACAGCGACAAGCTCATCATCGTCCACACCAAAACCGCCCGCTTTATCTTTGACCGCCCGGTTTCGTGGACGCGGGACGGCGAGGACGGCGGCGCATATCGCGAAATAGAGCTTAAAAACTACGCCGCACCGATAGATTTTATATTCTGAACGTATTTCCCCTCAACTTTCGGTTGAAAAAAGCGGCAAGGGTGTATATAATAGTAGAGTTGATTGGCAAGGCACACGCTCGCCCGTCAGCGAAAGCTGCATTTAAGAAACAGAGGTAAGCATATGAAACGGCAAAAGATATCCGGTATATACGAAAACGCCGAGGCGCTCGGCGGGCAGAGCATGACGGTGTGCGGCTGGGTGCGCACGGTGCGCGATATGAAAAACTTCGGCTTTATCGAGCTTAATGACGGTAGCTGCTTTAAGTCGGTGCAGGTTGTGTTCGAGCGCGGCGGAATAGATAACTATGACGAGATTGCGCACATGAACGTGGGCGCGGCGCTCATCGTGCACGGCGTTCTTGTCCTCACGCCCGAGGCCAAGCAGCCCTTTGAGCTGAAAGCGGACAAAATCGAGGTAGAGGGGCTTTCCACGCCCGACTATCCCCTGCAAAAGAAGCGCCACAGCGTGGAGTTTTTGCGCACGATTCAGCACCTTCGCCCTCGCACAAACCTCTTCTCCGCGACTTTCCGCGTAAGAAGCGTGGCGGCGCAGGCAGTGCATGAATTTTTCCAAAGCCGCGGCTTTGTGTACGTTAACACCCCGATTATCACGGGCTCCGACTGCGAGGGCGCGGGCGAGATGTTCCGCGTGACGACGCTTGACCTCAATAATCTCCCCCTCAAGGATGACGGCACCGTGGACGACAGCAAGGACTTTTTCGGCAAACCCACAAGCCTTACCGTCTCCGGCCAGCTCAACGCCGAGAACTTTGCAATGGCGTTCGGCGATGTCTATACCTTTGGGCCGACCTTCCGCGCCGAGGTTTCCTACACTCAGCGCCACGCGGCGGAGTTTTGGATGATAGAGCCGGAAATGGCCTTTGCCGACCTCAACGATTATATGGACACAGCCGAGGCGATGGTGAAATACATCATCAACCGCACCCTGGAGCGTTGCCCGCAGGAAATGGAGTTTTTCAACTCCTTTGTGGATAAGGGGCTGCTGGAGCGCCTGCACAACGTGGTCAGCAATGACTTCGGCCGCGTGAGCTACACCGAGGCCGTGGATATCCTCATCAAGAGCGGCGAGAAGTTTGACTACCACGTGCAGTGGGGCATCGACCTGCAAACCGAGCATGAGCGGTATTTGACCGAAAAGGTGTTCAAAAAGCCGATTTTCGTCACCGATTACCCCAAGGACATCAAGGCGTTCTATATGCGCCAGAACGACGACGGAAAAACCGTCGCGGCGGCGGACTGCCTTGTGCCCGGTGTGGGCGAGATTATAGGCGGCTCTCAGCGTGAAGAGCGCTTGGACGTGCTCACCGCGCGTATGCAGGAGCTGGGGCTGAAAGAAGAGGACTACTGGTGGTATCTCGACCTGCGCCGCTACGGCAGCTGCCGTCACGCGGGCTTTGGCCTCGGATTTGAGCGCATGGTGATGTACCTCACAGGCGTGAGCAACATCCGCGATGTGGAGCTTCACCCCCGCACCACCGGCAACGCTGAATTCTAATTAGTAATTAGTAATTAGTAATTAGAAATAACAAAACCGCCCGTGCGTACTTGACAAAGTAACGCCACGGGCGGTATAATACTAATACGAAGAGCACCGCGACAAGCGGTTAGCTCAGTAAGTCAGGATAGCGACAATTTACGCCAGCCGTCACTTGCCAGAGTGGCGGCTGTTGCGTTTCTTTACGATAATCGTAAGCGTGTAAGCTCCGATATGTAACGTTATACGCATACGCTCCACCCCCTTTGCGGAGATGTAGCTAACTACCGCCTTGCGGTATAAGCTCGCAAAACGAAATCAAAGATTCGCTTGCTCGCCTACGCCTGCCGATGTCCGGTGCTCTAAGGGTACAAATGTACCGTTGTCAGAATATCACAAAGCAGGACAATATGCAAGAAAAAG
>CAYRPD010000021.1:0-14949 GCA_964426095.1 uncultured Oscillospiraceae bacterium
CCGTCACCTTCCCGGAGATCGCCCAGATGCAGACCCGTGCCGTCATCAAGGCCGCTCTTGCCGTTCAGGCGCGTCACCCCGACTGGACCATGGTTCCCGAAATCATGATCCCGCTCGTGGGCGAAGTCAAGGAGCTCAAGTACGTCAAGGACGTTGTCACCGCCGAGGCCGATAAGCTCATCGCCGAAGCCGGTTCTGACATGAAGTACCTTGTCGGCACTATGATTGAGATTCCTCGTGCCGCTCTCACCGCTGACCAGGTTGCCACCGAGGCCGAGTTCTTCTCTTTCGGCACTAACGACCTCACCCAGATGACCTTCGGCTTCAGCCGTGACGATGCCGGCAAGTTCCTCGGCGCGTACTACGACACCAAGATCTACGAGAGCGATCCGTTTGCCCGCCTTGACCAGACCGGTGTTGGCAAGCTCGTCGAGATGGCCGCCAAGCTTGGCCGCGCCACCCGTCCCGAGCTTCACCTCGGCATCTGCGGCGAGCACGGCGGCGACCCCAGCTCCGTTGAGTTCTGCCACAGAGTCGGTTTGGACTACGTTTCCTGCAGCCCGTTCCGCGTTCCCATCGCCCGCCTTGCCGCAGCCCAGGCTGCCATCAAGGAAGGCTGAGACCTATAGAAACAATAAACGCTATGCGGGCTGCCCGCATAGCGTTTTTGCAAACGGTTAATCAAATTATTAAGTATAGAGGAGGTAAACCCCAATGAAGCCTATAGTTTATTTCTCCCGCGAAATCACCCCCGAAAAGGTAGTGGAGCTTTATGATAAGCTCGGCATTACCCTGCCGGACAAGGTCGCCGTCAAGGTGCATTCCGGCGAAAAGGGCAACCAAAACTTTCTCCGCCCGGACTTTTGGCGGCCTATGGTTGAGCACGTTCACGGCACTATTGTCGAATGCAACACCGCGTATGACGGTATGCGCGACACTGCCGAAAAGCACGTTCAGCTCATGGAGCAGCACGGCTGGAGCCGTTATTTTGACGTGGATATCCTCGATGCCGAGGGCGATGACCTCATTTTTGAAGTCCCCAACGGCAAAACGATTAAGAAAAACTATGTTGGCAAGGATATCGTGAATTACGCCTCTATGCTCGTCCTCTCCCACTTTAAAGGGCATCCCAGCGGCGGCTACGGCGGCGCTTTGAAGCAGCTTTCCATCGGCTGCGCTTCCAGCTACGGCAAGAAGTTTATCCACGGCGGCGGCACGGTGGAGAATTATTGGCATCAGGATCATGATTCGTTCCTCTCCGCTATGGCGGACGCGGCCAGCACCGTGGCGAATTACTTCAAGGGCAATATCGCGTACATCAACGTTATGAAGAATATGTCCGTTGACTGTGACTGCTGTGCCGTGGCGGAAGACCCCTGCATGGCGGATATCGGCGTTCTTGCCTCGCTTGACCCCGTGGCCGTGGATCAGGCGTGCATTGACCTCGTTTATTCAAGCGATGACCCTGGCAAGCCGCACCTTGTCGAGCGTATCGAAAGCCGCAACGGGCTTTACACCCTTGAATGTGCCGCCGCTCTCGGCATCGGCTCTCGCGAATATGAGCTTATCGAGCTTTGAGGAGGATATATTAAATGAAGCTTGCAATCGGCAACGACCATGTGGCCGTTGAAATGAAGCGCGAAATCAAGGCGCACCTTGAAGCGCAGGGCGTTGAAGTTGTGGATGTCGGCACGAACGAGCCGGGCAGCTTTAACTACCCCATAAGCGGCTACAAGGTGGCGAAGCTTGTCGCTTCCGGTAAAGTTGACGGCGGCGTGCTCATTTGCGGCACGGGCGTGGGCATTTCGCTTGCGGCCAACAAGGTCGAGGGTATACGCGCCTGCGTTTGCAGTGAGCCGTTTACCGCGCGTATGTCCAAGCAGCATAATAACGCCAATATCATCGCGTTCGGCGCGCGCGTCGTCGGCACCGAGCTTGCCAAGATGATAGTTGACGAATGGCTGCACGCCGAATTTCAGGGCGGGCGGCATCAAACCCGCGTTGACATGATAACCGAAATCGAACAAACCGGCCGCCTCACTGCGGCGGAGGAATAACAGAAGAAGGGATTTGCGTCGGCAAATCCCTTCTTCTGTTTATAGTAAATCGGAGATTATATTCTAAGCTCTCTTATTTGCCCTCATCCTCGTTTCCCTCGTCTGCGTCAAGGTCGAATTCCAGCTCTTCGCCGCAGGTGGGGCAGGGGATAGAGCCTTTGGAGAGGGTGTCCTCATCGAAGGTTATTTCCTCGCCGCAGGTGGGGCAGGTCACATCGTACAGCACGCCGTCATACTCAAGCTCTTCATCGTCCTCTTCGTCCTCGTCAAGCTCGCAAGCGCCGTAGCGGCGGCCGCAGCAGGAGCGATTGAAGCGCACAACGCCGTCCTCGTCCTCTTCCCAATCGTCGTAATAATCCTCATCGTCCTCGTCATAAGAGTCAAGGTCACAGGTGATGTCCTCAATAAAAGCAAGCTCATCGGCCATTTCGTCGAGCACATCGGCATAGTCAAGGCTGGTGGCCTGAAGATCCTCAATCTCGTGCGCCATGTCGGAAACGAGATCGCACAGCGCGTTCCAGAGCTTACCCTCTTTGGAGTCCGGCTCAACGCCGAGCCCCTCGGTCAAGCCTTTCAAATAAGCGGCCTTTTCAACAACAGTCATGGAAGTTAACCTCCTCAATTAAATATCGGTTTTTATTAAAGGGAGGCTCTTTAAACGGAGCCTCCCTATTGTGCTTATGGCAGCGGCGCTTATGCGCGGCTGAGGTATTCGCCCGTGCGGGTGTCAACCTTGATCTTTTCGCCGACCTCTATAAAGAGAGGCACTTTGATTTCAGCGCCGGTTTCAAGCGTGGCGGGCTTGGTGGCGTTGGTGGCAGTGTTGCCGGCAAAGCCGGGGTCGGTCTCGGTAACTTCAAGCTCCACGAAGAAAGGAGGCTCAACGTTGAAAACCTTGCCCTTGTAGGAATACACGGTGCATTCCATGTTCTCCTTGACGAACTTGAAGTTATCGCCCAGGACGGAAGCGTCAATAGGCTCAAGCTCGTAGGTTTCGGGGTTCATGAAGTAGTAAAGATTGCCGTCAACATAGCTATACTCCATGGTCTGACGGTCAACGGTGGCGTTCTCGAACTTTGCGGTGGGGTTGAAAGAGGTCTCGGTGACGGCACCGGTGATGACGTTCTTCATCTTGGTGCGCACGAAAGCCGCGCCCTTGCCGGGCTTAACGTGCTGGAACTCGACAACCTGCATAACCTGTCCGTCCATTTCAAAGGTAACGCCGTTTCTGAAATCGCCTGCAGTAATCATAATCTAG
Source organism: uncultured Oscillospiraceae bacterium (assembly GCA_964426095.1). GTDB lineage: Bacteria > Bacillota > Clostridia > Oscillospirales > Oscillospiraceae > Limivicinus. The sequence goes on from CAYRPD010000021.1 coordinate 3,316, forward strand.
GGTCCTCCCATATATAGATGATTCAAAAGTAGAACATACTTAGCCTTGTTATTTTACAGTATATGAGCCGTTTTTGCAATAGTTTTTCTTGATTTTCCCGAAAAGTTGCGAAATTATTTGCTGTTTAAGATTATAAGCTCGTTTTTCGGGGCTTTTGTGATGACTTCTGCGCCGTTTTCGCGAAGAATCATCACATCTTCAATGCGCACGCCGAATTTTCCGGGCAGATATATGCCGGGCTCTGCGCTCACAACCGCGCCCACAGGCATAATATCCTTGCCGCGCGGGTTCGCGTTCGGCCACTCGTGGATATCCAAGCCCAGTGAATGCCCGAAGCCGTGACCGAAATACTCGCCGTACCCCGCCTCGGTTATAACATCGCGCGCGGCCTTATCAATCTCATAGCCGGGGATGCCGGCGCGAGCAACGGCGATGCCCGCAAGCTGCGCTTTCAAAACGGTGGAGTAGATGTTCTTCATCTCATCCGTGGCGTGGCCGACGGCAACAGTGCGCGTCATATCCGAGCAGTACCCATGCTTTAAGCAGCCGAAATCCATAGTCACGAAATCGCCCTCGGCGACAAGCTCATCCCCGGGTACACCGTGCGGCATACTGGTTTTCTTGCCGGTGATGACAATGGGGTCAAAGGAGTTGCCCTCGGCACCGTGGCGGAGCATACGGTAAACAAGCTCGGCGGCGATTTCGCGCTCGCTCACGCCGGGACGAATGTACGGCAGGGTTTCCTCAAGCGCCGCTTCCGAGATCGCCTGTGCCTGACGCATGGCGGAAATCTCATCCTCGGTCTTGGCGGCGCGGAGCGTTTTGAGGATATCCTGCGCGCCTTTAAGCTCCATGCCAAGCTCCTTTTCATAGCGGATAAACTCCGCATGGCTCAGCACCTCTTCCTCAGCGCCGAGAGAAGAGATTTTATTGTCGGCGACAATGTCCTTTATATGCGCGTAAAGCCCCTTGTTCCCGTCAAACATCACGACATTTGCAAAGCTGCCCGCGGCGTTCTCGGCGGCCTCGATGTAGCGCGAATCCGTGATGAGCCAAGCGCAGTCGCGCGAAACCACCACAGCTCCGTCCGTGAACGGAAAGCCGAGGGCGTAGCGCTGGTTTTTCTCGCCCGTAATCAAAAGCGCGTCCAAATTGCGCTCGTGAAGCTGCTGCTGAATTCTTTTTACGTTGTTCATATTCCTGTCTCCTCCGATGTGGGTTTTGAAAAGCTTACAGTGAAGCGCGAGCCTTGGGGCTTGTTTGCGCCGACGGTTATCGTGCCGCCGTAGAGAAGCACCGCGTCATGCACGATGCTCAAGCCCAAGCCGCTGCCGCCCGCTTCACGCGAACGGGCCTTATCGACCCGGTAAAAGCGCGAAAAGATGTTGAATCTGTCCTCTTCGGGAATGCCGATGCCGGTGTCCTCAACGGTGACGGTGACGCGCTGTTCATCGGAATCGACCTTTAAAAACACGCTCCCGCCGTCAACATTATATTTAATCGCGTTTTCGACCAAATTGAAAATGATGTGGAACATATCGTCAAGCGTTGCCATGACGACACAGCCGTCCGCAAGCTCGCAGCACATTTTAACGTGCCGCTCGTCCGCAAGCGGGCGAAGCAGGACAAGGGCATCCATTGCCGCCTGCTTTACATCCACAGGCTCGCTTGCAAAGCGCACATCATCGTCCATGCGGCTCAAGTCCAAAAGCTTTTCCGTGGTGCGCTGTAGGCGCTCGGCCTCTTGGCCGATGTCCGTGACAAATTCGCGCACGGTGCTCTCGTTCATGTTCTCGCTTTGCACTATGCTGTCGGACAAAAGGCGGATGGACGCGAGCGGGGTTTTAAGCTCGTGCGACGCGTCCGACACGAAGCGGCGGCGCTGACGCTCGGTAGTCTCCAAGCGCTCGGTGAGCATATTAAACTCCTCGCCCAGCTCAGTTATTTCATCGTGCCCGCGTGTGGCAAGGCGGTGGCCGTAGTTGCCGGAGGCAACCACGCGCATGGACTCCACAAGCTCATGTATGCGCCGAAGAAGCACGTTTGAAAACACTGTTGTTATCAAAAGCGCCGTTCCCGCAACGATAAGGGACGTTATGCGCAGCTTCCCCTGCATGGTTTTTATCATTTCGGCGCGCTCCGCGTCATGCTCGCAGATGTACACCGCGCCCACGGTTTCCCCTTGGTTTGCCATCGGCATGGCAAAGCAGCTTGAAAACGCCCCGTTTGCAAAGAGCGAGCGGAAAACCGTCTGCCCGGAAAGAGCGGCGGCAATGTCGCCCGATTCGGAGTCGGACGCGGCCGCGCCGTCATCGTAGAGAAGCGCGCCCCCCGCGTCCACCACGACCGTGCGCGCAAAGCCCGTGATATCCAAAAGGGCGAGCACATCGCTTATGCTGTCGCGCGTGGGGGAGTCGAGATTGGCGAGGGAAGAGGCCATAACCGAGGCTTGGTTTGAAAGCGAGCGGCGCTTTTCCTCAAACACGCGATCCCGCGAGGAAGTGATGGGGAAGGTGTTGAGCATGATTAAAAGTATCACCAAGAGCGCCGCAGTAAAGGCCGTAAACTGTATTCTAAGGCTTCGCATTTATCCGCTCCTTACTCGGCAAAGTAGTAGCCTATGCCCCACTTGGTGATGATGTACTGCGGGTTCGCCGGGTCAAGCTCCAGCTTTTCGCGCAAGCGGCGTATGTGAACATCCACGGTGCGCGTATCGCCCTGATAGTCATACCCCCACACCAAGTCCAAGAGGTTTTCGCGAGAATAGACGCGGCCGGGGTTTTTCATAAGGAAGAGTATAAGGTCAAATTCCTTTACCGTCAGCTCTATGGCCTTGCCCATTTTCTCGGCGCGGCGGCGCTCCTCGTCAATGGTGATGTGCCCGCGCGTGAGCACGGACGAGAGCGCGGGGGCTTCGGGCGCGGCGATTGACGCGCGGCGCAACAGCGCCCGCACCCGCGCTTTCAGCTCCAAGATATCAAAGGGCTTGGTGAGATAATCATCCGCGCCCGATTCAAAGCCCATTAAAAGATCCGCTTTCTCGCTGCGCGCGGTGAGCATGATTATAGGCACGGTGGAAAACGAGCGTATCTCCTGGCACGCCTGCAACCCGTCCTTAATCGGCATCATCAGGTCAAGGATGATAAGGTCATATTCCCCCGTGCGCGCACACTCCACGGCGGCCTCGCCGTCATAGCGCGCATCGACCGTGTACCCCTCGTTTTCGAGGTTGAATTTAATGCCCTTTACGAGCAAGCGCTCGTCATCAACGACTAATATTTTCATCATAAACCTCCTTAAAAGCATGGATTTTCCCCACCCACGCTCCACCGGGAATTATTTTTTGTTGCAATTTCGGCGATTTAACCGTATAATATACTTTATGCTTGGTTAGTGTACGGCGCAAGCTGCGCCGAGCGGGCGAACTCGCCCTTATATATACTCTACCACATTCCGAAGAAAAACGGGAGAGCAAAATGAAAAAAATTAAAATTTTCCCCTTTATTCTTATAATATGCCTCGCCTTGTGCGCCCTCGCGCCCTCGGCTTACGCCGTGAACGACCCGTCGCTGAACGCAAAGGCCGTGCTTTTGGCGGATCTCAACTCCGGCGAGGTGCTGTATGAGCTCAACGCCGATGAGCAGCGTTCCCCCGCGAGCCTGACGAAGATAATGACGGGGCTTCTCGCCGTGGAGGCAATAGAAAACGGCCAATGCCGCATGGACGATGTTTTAACCGTCGGCGCGGACGCGTGGCAGGGCTTGGGCGAGGACGCGAGCAACTCCAACATCCAGCCGGGCGAAATGATGACATATAAGGATGTGCTCTACTGTGCGCTCATGCACTCGGCAAACGAAGCGTGCAACGTGCTTGCAACCTACATATCCGGCAGTATCTCTGCCTTCGTTGACCGCATGAACGAGCGCGCGGCGGAGCTTGGTGCGGTGAACACGCATTTTCTTGACACAAACGGACTATCCAACGACGGGCATTACACCACCGCGCGCGACCTTTACATTATAACAAAGGAAGCCGTCAGCCACCCGGACTTTCTCGCGATTTGCGACACGGATTATTATAAAACAGACCCCACCAACAAAAGCGAGGCGCGCGAATTTTATAACTCCAACGCGCTCATCTCCAACGGCGGGTACTACGCGTCAATGTCCATGCAAAATAACGGGCATGACTATCTTTACGAGGGCGCGTCCGGCGTAAAAACGGGCTACACCCGCGCGGCGGGCTACTGCCTTATCTCCACGGCACAGCGCGGCGATGTCCGCCTTTTGGCCGTGGTGCTCGGCTGCGGGGGCGAGCTTAACACGCAGGAAATGGAGTTCGGCAACTTCACGGAAACCATAAAGCTCTACGATTGGTGCTTTGATAACTTCTCCTATCGCACGCTCGTTTCCGCCTCGCAGTTTTCCCAAAAGGTCACTGTGGACTTAGCCGAGGGGGACGGCACGGCGCTTTTACGCCCGACAGAGGATGTGCGTGCGCTTTTGCCCAATGATATAGACGATTCCACGATAACCACCGAAGTCAAGCTCTATGAAGATAAGCTCGTTGCGCCCCTTGAAGCGGGGACGGTGCTGGGCGAAGTCCACATTGTGGCGGACGGCGAGGATTACGGCTATGTAAAGCTTGTCAACCCCAACGCCGTGGAGCTTTCCAAGAGCGAGCTTATCAAGACGCAGCTTAAAGCGTTCTTCTCCAAGGGCTGGGTTATCACGCTTATCCTCGTGGTGCTTGCGCTTGCGGCGGTTTATCTTGTGCTCGTGGCGCGCTATCGCGCCCTGCGCCGCCGCCACTTGGCCGAGCGCCGCCGCGCCGAGCTTGAACGCCGCCGCGCGCGCGAACAGCGTGAGCTGGAGCGTCAGCGCGAGTATGAGCGGCAAAGCCGCCGCCAAGCGGAGTACGAAGCGGAATATGACGAGGATGCTTATCAACAAGCCTATGACCCCTACGCCGCCCGCTATGCCGACAATGACGAATACGATGAGTATGAAGAATATGAAGAGTATGACGACAATGCGGACGAATACGCCGAGGGCGAGTATGAAGAATACTACGATGATGAACCCCACACAGACCCGCAGGATATAGATGACCTCTTCCGCTACGACCCCTACGACAGATATTGATTTCAATACGTACAACTTAATACGCACACAAAACAGCTCCGAAAGCAATTTCGGGGCTGTTTTAGCTTTTTGTAATACTTACCCTTTTCTTAACGGCAAATTAACACAGAGCTATGTTATAATGCCCCTGTAAAGATTTTTATGCCGTGCCGAAAGGAGTGACAGGGTATAAAACTATGTACGAAAATCTATAAAAAGCTGGGCGAATACTTCCCGATGTCGATACGCGGGTGGGTGGTGTACCTGCTGGCGATGCTTATTGCGTGCGGGCTTTCCGTGCTGCTGCAAACGGCGGCGATGACGGATGTGTACGTGCCGCTTTTGTTTGTGCTGGCGGTGCTTATCACGGCTATGCTGACGGACGGGTATTTATACGGGCTTTTGTCCTCGGTCACGAGCGTGTTGGCCGTCAACTGGGCGTTTACTTATCCATATATGAAAGTAAACTTTTCTATCTACGGCTACCCGCTCACATTTTTGACGATGCTTGCCGTTAGTATTGCGGTGTCTACCATGACCTCGCGCTTAAAAGAGCAGGAGCGCATAAAGGCCGAGAGCGACAGAGAGAAAATGCGCGCCAATCTCCTGCGCGCGGTGTCGCACGATTTGCGCACGCCGCTCACTTCCATAAGCGGAAATATCGGCGTTGTGCTGGACGAGGGGAAGAGCCTGCCGGACGAGCAGTGCATAGAGCTTTTGAACGATGCCAAGGAAGATGCGGAATGGCTCAGGCGCATGGTGGAAAACCTGTTGAGTATCACGCGCATGACGGACGGGGAAATGGGCAAGCTCAATATGCAGGAGGAAATGCTGGAAGAGGTTATAAGCGAAGCGGTTGTGAACTTCAAAAAGCATTATCCCGATGTGGCCGTGTCCGTGACCGTGCCGGAGACGTTGTTTTTCGTGAAGATAGATGCAATGCTCATCGAGCAGGTTTTGCTCAACCTCATGGATAATGCCGCCGAGCACGGCAAGAAAACCACGCGCGTGGATATCGCTGTTACGATAAAAGACGGCTTTGCCGTCACATCCGTTCGCGACGACGGGAACGGCATAAACCGAAATTACTTAGACCATTTGTTTGACGGCACCTTGCAGTTTTCCGGCATGGCAGGGGGCGACAGCTCACGCCAGATGGGTATAGGGCTTTCCGTGTGCAAAACGATAGTAACGGCGCACGGGGGCGAGATATCCGCCGCCAACCGCGCAGAGGGCGGCGCTGAATTTACATTTACTTTGCCTTTGGGAGGAGAAGATTATGAATATCAAGGATAAGGTTTTGGTAGTAGAGGACGAGAAGAGCATTTCCGGCTTCATCCGCGCGATTTTGACCTCAAACGGGTATGATGTTATCATCGCCCGCTCCGGGAGCGAGGCGTTTTCCATGATAAGCTCGCACTGCCCGGATATAGTTGTTTTGGATTTGGGCTTGCCTGATATGGACGGAATGGATATAATAGAATCAGTCCGCCAGTGGACGCAGCTGCCCATAATTGTCGTGTCTGCCCGCACTCACGAGCGCGACAAGGTGGCCGCGCTTGACAAGGGAGCGGACGATTATATCACGAAGCCCTTCGGCGCGGCGGAGCTTTTGGCGCGCGTGCGCGTTGCCATACGCCATACCCGCGCGGGTCTTGCAAACGAAACGCTTGCATCCTCCGGCAAGTTCACCGCCGGGGATCTCACCATTGATTACGACAAGCACCAGGTGCTCATCTGCGGGGAGAACGCACGCTTGACGCAAAACGAGTATAAAATAGTGGCGCTTCTCGGCAAATGCGCGGGCAAGGTGCTCACATATGATTTCATTATGAAAGAGCTATGGGGGCCGCAAAGCAAGGGCAGCAACCAAATTCTGCGCGTCAACATGGCGAATATCCGCCGCAAGATAGAGAAAAACCCCGCCGAGCCGCAGTATATCTTCACGGAAGTCGGCGTAGGCTATCGTATGCTTGAGGGCGATTAATCCGGCAAAATTTCAAGGAGGTTCTTATATTGCATTTACCTGAGCTTATTTCCGACCTTGCGCTCATGCTTTTAACGGCGGGCGTTGTAACCATAATATTCAGAAAGCTCAAGCAGCCGGTTGTGCTGGGCTATATTCTCGCGGGCTTTCTGATAGGGCCGTATATGCCGTTTTTCTTCACGGTTGAGGACAGCGTTTCCGTAAGCACGTGGAGCGAAATCGGTATAATCATACTCATGTTCTCGCTTGGGCTGGAGTTTAACCTACATAAGCTTGCCAAAGTGGGCGGCACGGGCGTGATTACGGCGTTTACCGAGGTTGGGGGTATGCTGCTTTTGGGCTATGCCACGGGGCAGCTGCTCGGCTGGGGGATAATGGACAGTATCTTCCTCGGCGGTATGCTTTCTATGAGCTCCACTACTATAATTATAAAAGCCTTTGACGAACTGGGCGTGACGAAGAAGAATTTTGCCCAGCTCGTGTTCGGCACATTGGTAATCGAGGATATCGCCGGTATATTTATGATGATTATCCTCTCCACCGTCTCCGTCAGCCAGTCTATCTCCGGCGGCGAGCTTGCCTTGAAGCTTGGGCTTTTGGTGCTGTATCTTGCGCTGTGGCTTATCCTCGGCATTTACCTTTTGCCCACGCTCCTTAATCGCGCCGTTATTTTTATGAACGAGGAAACGCTGCTCATCGTGTCGCTGGGGATCTGCTTCGGCATGGTGCTTTTGGCAAACTTCCTCGGCTTCTCCTCGGCCTTGGGCGCGTTTTTGGCCGGTTCTCTCCTCGCGGGCACTATCCATGCCGAGCGGGTGGAACATTTGACCTCAAGCGTTAAAGACCTTTTCGGCGCGGTGTTCTTCCTCTCTGTCGGCATGATGCTTGACCCGGCAATGGTGGTTGAATACATAGTGCCTATAATCATTATCACCCTCGTCACGCTCGTGGGTAAGCTCTTTTTCTCCTCGCTCGGCGTGCTCTTGTCGGGCGAGAGCCTGAAAAGCGCTGTCCATTGCGGCTGCTCCCTCGCGCAGATAGGCGAATTTGCGTTTATCATCGCGTCCTTGGGTATGTCGCTCGGCGTTATCGCGGATTATATCTATCCCATCATTGTCTCCGTCTCCGTTATAACCACGCTCACAACGCCCACCTGCATCCGCGCCTCGGACAAAATCTGTGCGTTTGTGGAATCCAAGCTCCCCAAAAAGCTTGTGGCGAAGCTTGATAGATACACCGAGGCGGACGCGCAAAATGACGAGAGCGAGAGCCAAGAGAGCGATTGGGCGGCCTTTATGCGCCGGTATATGAAAACAACGCTCCTTTACGGCGTTATCATGCTCGGCATTGTCATCATCGTCACGCGCTTTATCTATCCCGTCGTCAGCGGATATATCACAAATTCGTGGCTGAGCGGGGGCATATGCCTTGTGCTTGCCTATCTCGGCCTTGCGCTTTTCGTCCGCCCCATGCTGGACGTGAAAAGCCCGCAGTATACCGCCCTTTGGATGAGCTCTAAGCACAACCGTCTCCCGCTTATGGCGCTCAACGCCTGCCGCTTCCTTATAATCGTGCTCATTGCCTTTATCCCGCTTCAGCTTGTCGTTCACGTTAACGGCGCGTGGCTGCTGGGCGTTACGGCGATAGCGGTTATACTCATCTATCGCTCCGGCGCGTTCGCCTCGGCGTATCTCTCAGTTGAGGCGCGGTTTTTGGCAAACTTCAATGAGCGCAACCTCGGCAAATTCGAGGACAGCGACACCGCCACCGAGTGGCTTGATGAAAAGCTTTACGTGCTGGAGTTTGATTGCCCCGGCAGCGATGTCGAGGGGAAGAGCCTGCGTGAGCTGGGCTGGGGCAGCCGGTACGGCGTGAACGTTGTCAAGCTCGTGCGTGGCAAAAAGCACATCAATATGCCCTCCGGCAGCGCCGTCATTGCCAAGAACGACCGCATATTTGTCCTCGGCGAGCAAGAGCCTATCCATTCCCTCTGCCTCGGCCTTGACCTGCCCGAGGACGGCAAGCTTCCCACCCTGCGCGAGTTTATCGGGCGCGAAAGCGGCGACGAGGGCGACCTCTATTCCTACGCCATAAATGTCGATAAGGATTCGCCCTTTGCCGGAAGCCCGATTAAGGACAGCCGCATCCGCGAGGATTATGACTGCATGATTCTCGGCTTGCAAAGAAACCGCTTGCCTATCGCCCAGCCGGATATAAACATGATTATCCAAAACGGCGACCTTATTTGGGTGCTCGGTACGCGCTCCATGGCGGGCAAGCTCTTGCAGGAAGAGCTGTAATATTGATATATAGAAATGCAAAATCGGCTCGCGTATTCACGCGAGCCGAAAGCTTTTATGTTTAGTTATTTGTTATCCCGCGACCTCTTCGCTGTTGCCGCTTTCGGGAGTATCGACAACGCCGTTATAAAGCGCTACGAACTCCTCTAAGCACAGGCCGTTATCCATTATGTATGCGGCGACCTCTTTGCCGACATAGCGGAAGTGCCACCCCTCGTTCATAACGCCCGTAATATCCATTTTCTCTTCGGGGAAACGGTGGATGAAGCCGTACTCGGCGCAGTTTGCAATGAGCCATTTGCAAGTGTCGGTATCTTCTATCTCGTCATTTTTGATGCTGCGGTAAACATCGGTTATATCAACGCAAAGGGCGGTTTGGTGCTCGCTGCACCCGGCGGGCATGGTGATATAGTGCCCGTTTACATCCTTGCCGTCCGTGATGCCGTTGTTGGCGCATATGCGCTGGAAATTAGCGTCCTGATCGGTGTAGCTTCTGTAGCCGGAGGAGAGATACACGGGGTTGCCCGCTTCCTTGCACCCAAGCGCCATATCCAGCACCGCTTGCGCTATGCGCTCATCCACGGGGCAGCGGTTGGCGTTGTAGGCGGTTTGAATGTCGGTTTCGTCCACGGTTTGGTTGAGGTAGGCGAGGCTTTCCGGCACGTATTGGCCTATGGAGTTATCGCCGTTTACAAGGGTGTATTCCCAAGAGGTAATGTCGATATCCGGGGGCGCGGCAAGCCCCAGTGCGGCGGCCTTTCCGGCGGGAGAGGCGGGATCGGGCGTGGGTTCGGGCGTAGGCTCAACAATCGGCTCTTCGCTCTCAGCGCTTGCTTCTTCTTCGTTTGCCGCTTCAAACTCGGCCAAAATATCCGCAAAGCGCGGATCGGAGCGGTAATAGTCCTCCAGCGTGCCGCCGGCGTTTAATATATCCTGCAAATCGCCGTAAATCACGGCGTGGTCATCGTCAAAATCGCTCGTGCGCGGCGAAACGGAAAAACGCAGGGCAAAGTATGCCACAAACACCACCAGCACCAGCACTCCGAACGCTATTCTGAATCCACGGCTACCTTTCATGTGTGCCTCCTATATATCAAAAGAATTGTCAACATTATAAGCGCGCCTAAACGCGTACAGCATACTATAACATTTTCTTTCGCGCGGGTCAACCGCAAAACTGTTAATTAATATGCGCTTGAATCGGAACGCGGGTGTTTGTTATAATAGTAAAAAAACCGAGGAGGAATTATAATGAAGCTTACTTGGCTGGGGCATTCCTGCTTCAAAATCGAATCGCGCGAGGGGAGCGCCGTGCTCGACCCCTACGCGCCCGGCTACGTTCCGGGGCTGAAGCTGCCGGAGGCTTTGACGGCGGACGCTTGCTTTTGCAGTCACGACCACGGCGACCATAACTGTGCCGCCGCCGTCAAGCTCACGGGGAATGCACCGGGGTTTAGTGTGTCGTTTCTCGATTGCTGGCACGATGAAAAGCAGGGCGCACTGCGCGGGAAAAACCGCATCACCGTGATAGACACCGAGGGCTATCGCCTTGTTCACATGGGCGATTTGGGGCATGAGCCGGAGCAGGAGATTATAGCGGCGCTCGGCAAAGTCGATGTGCTGATGATTCCCGTGGGCGGGTATTATACGGTGGATGCCGCCGCAGCGCGGCGCATTGCCGCGCGCATTGCGCCGAAGATAACCGTACCCATGCACTATAAAAGCCCCGCTTTCGGCTTCAATGTGCTGAGCGAGGTGGAAGCCTATCTCGCCCTTGTCGATAATGTAATCTATCTTGACACCGACACCCTAACTCTCCCGCCGAACAAGGAAAATGTCACGGCGGTGATGAGGTACAACGCGGAAAAATAACGAAGAAAAAATTGCCGTGAAAAATACGCAATTGGGCGGGAACTTTTTATAAGTGCGCGCGTCATATAATCGAAAGCAAAGCCTGTGGGGCTTTTCGGACGCACGGTTTTGGAGAAACGGCGCGGCGAGCATAAATTTTGTTGTTTGTTTGTAACTTTTTAGTTGCCAAGCCGAAAAAACTGTGGTATATTATAAGTGCCGAAAAAGCGAACCAAGGCAATTAACCTCGTTCAAGGAGGACGATGATATGAAAACTATGAAGAAAGTGATATCCGCGCTGTTGCTCGTGTGTATGCTCATGAGCCTTTGCGCCGTCGGCGCATACGCGGAGGGCGATGTGACGCTGACGATT
>CAYRPD010000021.1:15049-19740 GCA_964426095.1 uncultured Oscillospiraceae bacterium
CATGAGCCTTTGCGCCGTCGGCGCATACGCGGAGGGCGATGTGACGCTGACGATTAAGAACAAGAATATCACGCTTGACCTTAATACAGCGGCAAGCAACAATACGGCTCAAATGGAAGTAACCACAAGCGGTGATATTACCGGGGTTGCTTGGAGCTGGACACCGGCTGACACTTCTGTAGTGACTGCAAACGGCGGCGGGCAAATAACTGCTGTTGCTGTCGGCACAACCACCGTAAAAGGTGCGATCAGCAAGGACGGTGCGGAGCTGGCTTCTGACACGGCCAATGTTACGGTTATTGACACTACGCTTAAAAGCGCAAGTATTTCCGGCGGCAACTCTGTTCCTTATGACGGGAGTGCTCTTGTACTGACCGGCACTGCGGTTGCAAATGATAATTCCAATCTCACGGGCGATGCAATCAAAACGTGGACGTGGGCTTCCGATAATACTGATGTTACCGTCACCGGCTCGGGCAGCACCGCTTCCGTCACGAGCACTACACAAGGCGCAACGGCAAATATTACTTTGACTGTAACGGATAAGTATGACCAAAGCAAAACCAGCAGTGCGTTCTCTGTAACGGTTGCTTCTGCTCCCGTAGTTGCTGCCCTTGACAGTGTTGCCATTACCGATAACAAGAACGGCACATTCACCGCTGAGCCTAAGTTTAATACTACGGTTGATGAAACTGTACTGTCCGCTGTCACCTATCAATGGACGCTTGATACAGTCGATAAAGTCACTGTAAATGGCTCTATCAGTAAGACTGTGGAATTTGTAAACGGAGATACAGCAGAAAAAGCAATATCTTTCAAAGTCACAGCTACTTATAATGGTACATCCAAAGAAGCAACCGGCACTTACACTCTCCCTGCGAAGAGCACGGCTAAGACCATGACCCTCAGCGTCAGTCCTGTCCCTGTCTATGCCGGCAACAGCTACACTCTCAGCGCGCTTGACGGCGGCACGGCCATAACCGGAAAGACGGTTACTTACAATATAGTATCCGATGAGACCAACGGTGCAAGCGTGAGCGGAAGCACGCTCACAACCGGCGCACACGGCGGCAAAGTGGTTGTAACAGCAAGCTGCGATGGCTACACCCTTGCAAGTGACCTTACGATTGAAGTTGCCGACGGGATTACCCTCAAGGCTACTCCCGACACCTTGACTATCGGCTCTTCCGCCAATACCTCTCAGCTCACCGCGTACTATAACGGGAAAACCGAGGCAATCAGCGGTGTGACTTGGAAACAAGTCAGCACGAGCGGCGCAAATGTCGCCACGCTCGATGCTTCCACCGGCGTTGTCACGGCCGGGTCTGCGGCAGGTACGGTTACGTATCGTGCCGTTATAGGCGAGCAGGAAATTACTTCTGCTGAAGTTACCGTGACCGTGAGAGCAAATAACATCATCGAATTTGACGTGGCGGGCTTTTATAACAGCGTCAGCTCCTTTACCGTGACGGCAAAGGGCGGCGTGCTCCAGCTCGTGGCGAGCAATGCCCGCTTGAAGAGCAATCCGAGCACCCAAATCCCCGGCACATTCAACTTCAACTGGGTTCCCGCAACGGGCGACCCCAGCAACGGCATAGAAGTGACCAATCTCGGCTCGGGCAAGGCCACCGCTTACGGCAGATATAACGGCAGCTATTCCCTCGCCGTAACCTTTACCCCCAATGACACGGCGACCTACCCCGTAACCACGCAGAACCACACCGTAATCGTGAACTACACGCCCAGCATCATCAAGGGCAACTACGGCGTATGGGACGGCACAAACGGCCTTGACTTCCTCGTCAACGACCATATCAGCAATTGGAGCGGCCAGGTTTGGGTTGACGGCAACCTGCTTTCCGATGCAAACTATGTTTGCCGCGGCTCCAGTGACGGCCAGATTTGGGTAACGCTCACTCCTGCGTTCATCTCTTGGCTGCGCCAGTACTATAACGGCAACGGCATCCACACCATTACCGTCGGCGTGGACGGACGCAACGCCGCCACGGGTTACTTCAAGACCTGGGGCACGGCCTCTTCCTTCAACGGCGTTAAAACCGGCGACGATGCAAATCTCGGCCTTTGGGCGGCTCTGCTCGGCGTGAGCGCCGTGGGCGCGGCTGCCGCCGTGGTAATCTACAAGCGCAAAAAGGCCAACGGCTGATGCTTAATCAGGCCACGCGACGGCTTGATGATAAAAACGAGAACACATCTTGAATCCCCAAAAGAACAGGCATGAGCGCTTTCATGCCTGTTCTTTCTCCAATGTAATCTTAAACATTTCCTCGTTGATGTTTTGCGCGCGCTGTGGTAAAATAACTATTTAGTATAACTGACAGGAGAACACGCACTATGAGGATGAGAAAACGCCGCAATCTCGCGCCGCGTATGGAAAAATGCGCCGAGCTTATGATAACGGACAGCGCCGCGCCCAAGGGCGAGTGGCTGAAAGCTTTCCCGGAGTATGAGCGGGTGCATATTGAGCTTGGCTGCGGCAAGGGGCGTTTCACCGCCGACACGGCGGCCGCTTATCCCGACACGCTCCTGCTCGCCGTGGAAAAAGTGCCGGATGCGATGATAATTGCGATGGAGCGCATACGGGAAAGAGAGCTGGAAAACGTCCGCTTTATAGATACGGACGCGGCCAAGCTCACGGAGATGTTCGCCGAGGGCGAGGCAGAGAGGATATACATAAACTTCTGCGACCCTTGGCCGAAAAGCCGCGATGCCAAGCTCCGCCTTACATCGCCCGCTTTCCTGCGCCGCTATGCCGCGGTGCTGCCCGTGGGCGGGGAGATCCATTTCAAAACCGACAACACCCCGCTTTTCGACTGGTCCTTGGAGCAGCTTGCCGCCGAGGGCTGGGAGCTTGACGAGCTTACGCACGATTTGCACGCAAACGGCCCTGTCGGCGTGATGACGGACTATGAAGCGAAGTTTTACGCCGAGGGCTTGAAGATAAACCGCGTTGTGGCGCGCAAAACCGCCGCTACGCTCACCACGGCGGCGGGCGAAGTGCCGAGACTTCGCAATGCCTCTCTTGCCGATGCGCGCGGCGCGGAGGAAAGCCGCGCAAGCTGCGCCGACAACGGAGAGAAAAAATGAGGTTTATTTCATGGAACGTAAACGGCCTGCGCGCCGTCATAAAAAAAGGCTTTGAGGACATTTTTTGGAGCTTTGAGGCGGATTTCGTGTGCTTGCAGGAGACGAAGCTGCAAGCGGGACAGGTGGACTTGGATTTGCCCGGCTACGAAAGCTACTGGTGCTATGCCGACAAAAAGGGCTACTCCGGCACGGCGATTTTCACCCGCCGCACGCCCCTTTCCGTCAGCTACAATCTTCCGCAGGAGTGCCACTGCACCGAGGGGCGCGTTATCACGCTGGAGTACGAGGAGTTTTATCTCGTGTGCGTGTATACGCCCAACGCGCAGGACGAGCTTAAACGCCTTGACTATCGCATGAGCTGGGAAGATGATTTTCGCGAGTATCTATGCGAGCTGGACGCGAAAAAGCCGGTTATCGTGTGCGGGGATATGAATGTCGCCCATGAGGAAATCGACCTTAAAAACCCCAAGCCGAATATCGGCAAGCCCGGTTTTTCCTACGAGGAGCGCGACAAGTTCACAAAGCTCCTTTCCGCCGGGTTTATAGACACTTTCCGCACGCTCTACCCCGATAAGCGCGACGCTTACTCCTGGTGGAGCTACCGCATGGCCGCGCGCGAGAGAAACGTGGGCTGGCGTATTGATTATTTTGTCGCGTCCGAGCGGTTAAAGGATAATATAAAGGACGCGTATATTTTCCCGGAGGTAATGGGCTCCGATCATTGTCCGGTGGGGCTTGATATAACATGGTGATGATAGGCAATGTGCCCATAGAGGGGCGCTTGGTGCTCGCGCCGATGGCGGGCGTGACGGATTTTGCGTTTCGCGCCGTTTGCCGCGCGCGCGGCGCGGCGCTCACAACGACCGAGATGGTCAGCGCGCGGGCGCTTGTATATAAAGATGCGAAAACCCGCTCGCTTTTGTATATTCCCGAGGATGAGCACCCCTGTGCCGTGCAGATTTTCGGCCACGAGCCGGAGATTATGGCCGAGGCCGCGCAGCTCGCGCTGGAGCTTTCCGGGGCGGATATATTGGATATTAACATGGGCTGCCCCGTGGGCAAGGTCATCAAATCCGGGGACGGCTCGGCGCTGATGAAAACGCCGGAGCTGGCCGGAAAGATAATAGAGAGCGTTTGCCGCGCCGTGAGCGCGCCGGTAACGGTGAAATTCCGCAAGGGCTGGGACGGCGGCAGCGTCAACGCCGTGGAGTTTGCCCGCATATGCGAAGCGGCCGGGGCTTCGGCCATTGCCGTGCACGGGCGCACGCGCGTGCAGATGTATTCCGGCAAGGCGGATTGGGACATAATACGCGAGGTGAAAAACGCGGTGTCCGTGCCCGTGACGGCAAACGGCGATATCTTTACGCCCGATGACGCGGCGCATATCCTGCGCTACACCGGCTGTGACCTTGCCATGATAGGACGCGGCGCGTTCGGAGATCCGTGGCTTTTTGAGCAAGGGAACGCGGCGATAGCCGGGGAAGAAATCCCGGAGCGCCCGGCGCTTAGTGAGCGCATTACGGTGGGCGTTGAGCAGATTGAAGCGCTCAGCGAGCGGATAGGGGAGCGCGCGGCGTGCTTAGAGG
>CAYRPD010000022.1:0-19094 GCA_964426095.1 uncultured Oscillospiraceae bacterium
ACGAGGACTTCGGAGCAGTCTCTCCCCTCTTCCACCATGCGCTTGACGGATTCCAAATGCCCTATCGCGCGGGCAAGGCGATTCACAACGGACTTGGTTTGGGTGTGCTCATGCGTATGGGCGTGGGAATGGGTATGCACAGAGCCGTCGGCATGAATATGGGTATGGGTGTGTTGTTCGGGATTCGACATAGCAATGCTCCTAACGGCCAAGGCCGAGTGATAATTTGCATACATTTTAACTTTTTGCACGCAGGAAGTCAAGAGCGCGGCAAAAAGCTTTGACAGCGCCGGGCAGAGCTATTATACTTTAAGGTAGAATTAAGCAAGAGGATATACACTTAACTATAAAAATAAAAAGCGGGTGAGGGACGAAAATGCGGGTTTTAATAGCCGATGACGAGGCCGGGATAACTAAGGCACTGAAAGTGATACTGGAAAAGAACAAATTCACCGTGGACGCGGTATACAATGGCACAGACGCGCTCGACTACATTATGGGCGGGCGCTATGACGCGATAGTGCTGGATATTATGATGCCGGGGCTGGACGGGCTTGAAGTTCTCCGTCGGGCAAGAAGCGGCGGCGTGACGACCCCGGTGCTGCTTTTGACGGCGAAAAGCGATGTGAGCGACCGCGTGGCGGGGCTTGATTGCGGCGCGGACGATTATCTGCCCAAGCCCTTTGCCACGAGCGAGCTTGTGGCGCGCGTGAGAGCATTAACACGGCGGAGCGAGAGCTACACCCACTCGGTACTGGCCGTGGGCAAGACCACGCTGGATTCCGGGCGATATGAGCTGAGCTGCGGGGATGCGCACGTGGGGCTATCCAACCGCGAATATCAGCTTATGGAGCTACTTATGCGAAACGCCGGGCAGGTTTTCTCCTCGGAGCGGATAATGGAGCTTATATGGGGCTTTGACGCAGAAGCTGAGACGGATGTAGTTTGGACTTACATTTCGTTTCTGCGCAAAAAGCTGAGAGAGATAAACGCCGACACGGAGATAAAAACCATACGGGGCGTGGGGTACGCGCTGACGGAGCAAACGAGGTGACAGAATGCTGAAAAAAATGCGGTGGAAATTCATCCTCGCGGCAATGACGGCGGTATTCACCATTGTGGCTATGCTTTCGCTGTGCGTTAACCTTTGGTTCTACAGCCGAAACATACAACAGCTTGACAAAATGCTGCACGGAATACTGATAAGCGAGCAGCTGCATCTTGACCCGTTCAACGGTGGCTTTCCGAACAAAGATTTTTCCCCCGAAAGGCCGTACATGACGAGGTATTTTGCCGTAACGATTCGCCGTAACGGCGCAGTTACGCGCATATCGCGCGATTATATAGCCTCGATATCGCGCGAGGACGCGGCAGCATACGCACACGCGGTAATGGAGCGCGGGCAGGATTCGGGCTTTTACAAGGATTACAGATACATCATCGACCGAGGGGAAATAAACACGGTTGTGTTCCTCAACGCGGAAATAGAAAAGAGCGCACAGAGCGCGCTTATAATCGCTTCGTGCGCGGTGTCGGCAATATGTATGCTGGTGGCGTTGGTGATAATTCTGCTACTCTCCAAGCGCGCGCTTGACCCGTATATGCGCAACATAGAACAGCAAAAGCAGTTTATAACCGACGCGGGGCACGAGCTGAAAACGCCGCTGACGGCGATTGCGGCGAGCGCGGACGTGCTGGCAATGGAAGATGAGGGCAACGAGTGGATAGAGGCCATACAGGCGCAGGTGCAGCGCCTATCCAAGCTTGTAAACAGCATGGTGGCCTTATCGCGGCTTGATGAGGAGCGCCCACTGCCGGAGCAGGCGGATTTCTCGCTGAGCGATGTAATTTGGGAAGTATACGAATCAACCCGCCCCGTGGCACAGGCCAAGGGCAAGGCCATAACGCAAAGCATAGCGGACGGGCTGAGAGTGCACGGGGACGAGGCGAGCATAGGTCAGCTTGTTTCAATTTTGCTCGATAACGCCGTGAAATACGGCACGGCGGGCGAGGAAATACTCCTGACGGCGTACAGAGCGCACAAGGAGAACGTTATAGAGGTTTATAATAAATGCGCTCTCCCCGACCCCGAGCACATAGACCGCCTTTTTGACCGCTTCTACCGCCCGGACACGGCACGCGCCAGCTCCACCGGCGGCAACGGCATCGGCCTATCCATTGCAAAGGCGATAGCCGAGGCGCACAAGGGCACAATTGAAGCCGAAAGCAACAACGGAAACGACATAACATTCCGAGTAAAGCTAAAGGCGGTGTGAAAAAAGCATACAAAGAGCGGAGCAAAACGCGTGTTTTGCTCCGCTCTTTGTATAATCAACCTTATTTCTTCAGGCTGTTGGATTTGTCGGTAGTTTTGCTTGCCGCGACAACTATGGAAGAGAGGGCGAGCAAGGCGATGGCGTTGGGGATAACCATGATGAAGTTGAACATATCGGTAAGCTCCCAAACGAGGTCATTGGAAAGGCAAGAGCCGAGGAAGATAAAGCACACGGCAACGACGGAATAGACGGGAACGGCCTTTTTGCCGAAGAGGTATTCCACATTGACCTTGCCGAAGAAGTTCCAGCCGATGACGGTGGAAAAGGCGAAGAAGAAAAGACACACCGCAACGAAGATAGGCCCGACGGTATCGCCGAGGACATAAGAGAAAGCAAGCTGCGCCATGTTGGTTTTGCTTATCCCCTCAGCCGCACCGGTTGCAAGAGGGCCGTTGCCCGCATAGAGCGTGGAGATGACGACAAGGGAGGTCATGGTGAGAACAATAAAGGTATCAAAGAAAAGGCCAATCATAGCAACCGTGCCCTGCTCGTGCGGATTCTTGACATTCGCCATTGCGTGGGCGTGGGGCGTAGAGCCCATACCGGCTTCGTTGGAGAAAAGGCCGCGCTTCGCGCCTTGGCTGATAGCGGTTTTGAGCGCGTAGCCGAGAGAGCCGCCGATTATGGCATCGGGTGCAAAGGCGTATTTGAATATCATCGCAACGGTTTCGGGGAGATACTGAATGCGAGCCACCAAAATGACAAGGCCGCCGATTATGTACAGTCCCGCCATGAACGGAACCATTTTCTCCGTGACGGACGCAATGCGCTGGATGCCGCCGATGAAGATGAACACGGAAATGAGCGTGACGACAATGCCGACAGACCAGGCCGGGACATTGAGGGCGTTGGCGCAGGTTTCGCCGATAGAGTTAGACTGCACCATGCAGCCCATAAAGCCGAGGGCGAGAATGAGCGCAACGGCGAAGAACCCGGCAAGGAATTTGCCGAAAGCGTTCGGGAACGCGCGGCGGATATAGTAAACGGGGCCGCCGTGGATAGACCCGTCGGCAAAGGTGACGCGCGTTTCCTGCGCTAAAACGGCTTCGGAATAGATGGTTGCCATGCCGAAAAAGGCGATTATCCACATCCAAAAGATTGCGCCGGGGCCGCCGATGAGGATAGCGCCGGACGCGCCGATTATATTACCCGTGCCGACCTGCGCGGCGATGGCCGTGGCGAGGGCTTGGAAAGAGCTTATGCCCTTTTCCTGCTTGCCGCCGTTGAGGTTGAAATTACCGAAGGTTCTGTTCCAGCCCTCTTTGAAGCAGCGAATCTGCACAAAGCGGGTTTTCACCGTGAAAAACAGCCCCGTTCCGACAAGCAGCACTATCAAAATATAGTCGGAAAGATACATATTGATTTTCTGCACAATACTGAGTAACGACATTGGGAGTACCTCCTAAGATAAAAAAATAAAGTTGCTTAAACAGCAACTCCGGAAAATGAGCCTCCGACAATCCACGTATGGAAATATCGTATACCCGCTCTGTCCTTTGGCCTGAGAGATTCGAGCTTGCGCTCTTGCACCTTCGGCACCCGTGAGGGATTCTCCAGAGTTTCCTCCGCCGACAGTCTCTTGCGATCCTGCGGGCTTCAACGGAAATATTATGTTGTGAATTTAATATAGCACAGCGTAAAAGAAAATGCAAGGGGTACAATGTAATTCGGCGATGTGTTAAAGAAAGTGGATTCTTTGCCGCACGATATCGTAAATAACGCATAAAAATGCACAGAGAACTTGCGTCATGCTCTTTCTTGGCTCCCCCATTGGGGGAGCTGGCAGCCGTCAGGCTGACTGAGAGGGCTTTTGCTTTTTTGCCCTCTCCGTCACGGCTGCGCCGTGCCACCTCTCCCGGTGGGAGAGGCAAGAGGTGGGGGTAAAGCAAACGGGCGAGGAGTACTCGCCCGTTAATACATCGTTATTTATCTGCGTATAAATCGTTGGTATCCATGAGGGAAACGGCAAACTCCATTATTTCGCCGTCACGCCAAACGGAGAATATCATGACATCGCCGACTTCAAGGGTATTCTTAATATCATTAATCTCCGAAGTGGTGTTGACATCTTGATAATTGACCTTTTGGATAACGTCCCCCGGCTTTATGCCCTGCTTTTCAGCGTCAGAGCCGGGCATAACCTCGGAAACATAAAGGCCGTTTTCGGGCAAGCCGTATTTCTCGGCGGCGGTTTGCGGAATATTGCCGACAGTTATGCCGATGCTGGGGCGGCCACGCACTTCGCCGTATTGAAGAAGCGAATTGACAACGCCGATGGCCGTATTGCTCGGTATAGCAAAGCCGATGCCCTCGATGCTGGAATAATTCGATATCATCTTCATATTGGTTATGCCGACAACCTGCCCGTACATATTAAAGAGCGGCCCGCCGGAGTTACCCTCGTTTATGGCGGTATTAGTCTGCAAAACGGTCATGCTGTGGCCTTTATAGGTTATGCCGCGCTCGATGGCGGAGATTATACCGTCCGTCATGGTGGCGCGGAAATTTTCGCCCAAGGGGTTGCCTATCGCGGCGACTTTATCGCCCACGGCAAGCTCAGACCCGGCGGCAAACTGCGCGGGCGAAAGCCCGGTTGCGTCAATTTTCAAAACCGCGATGTCACTGAGCGCGTCCGCGCCGACTAAGGTGGCTTCATACTCGACATTATCATACGGCTTTACGCCGACACGGTCACATGAGTCAATGATATGGGTATTGGTGAGGATAAGGCCGTCCTCGCTCAAAACTATACCCGTACCCCAATAAAACCCGCTCTTACCGTCCACATAGCCGTAAATCGCGACAACGGACGGAGCGCATCGGTTATAAAGCTCGTTGAGCGTAAGCTCGGTATCGTCATGCGCAGAAGAAGCGAGACGGAACGAGGTGGTTATATCCGCGCGGGGAATATTGATTTCGGCTACATCGGTATCGGTGACGGTATAGTAAGAGCCGAAAAAGTCATCGGGATTGTCGGGCAAATCGTCAAAGGACGAATCGCCGTTATGAGAGCCGAACGAAAACGAGATAATGCCCGCCGGACGATTGGCAAAGGCAAGGGATGTGCCGATAATCAAGGCGAGCACAAGCACTATGCAGCCGATAACGCGCGGCGTTGTCCAGCCCCGGCGGCGAGAGCGCCGGGGCGAGGTGAACGCGGTTTTCTTTTGCTCTTTTTTAAGCGGGTCGTACCAGCTTTCGCCGGTGTACCATTCATTATTACTCATATCAAACCCTCGATTTTTTATACCAGCGGGAGCGTGAACACAAATTCGGTCACGCCGTCCTCACTGCGGACGGCTATATCCTCGTCATGGCTGTTTATAATGCTCTTGACGAGATACAGCCCCAGCCCCACGCCGCTTGTATCAAGGCTGCGGGAGCGGTCAGACTTATGGAAGCGGTCAAAGATAAAGGGCAAATCGTCCGGCGGGATAGTCTCGCCGACATCCTTGACGGAAACGTACGCCTTGCCGTTATCCTTATAAAGGCGGACGGTGATGCAAGTGCCCTCGTGGGCAAACTTGACGGCGTTATCAAGGAGATTATAGATAACCTGCGTGATAGCGTCCTTATCCGCGCGCACCATGATGTGGTTATCGGGAAGCTGGGGGTCAACGTCCAGCTTCTTTTGCGTGGCGCGCTGCTCAAAGCTCAAAAGCGTTTGCAGTACAAGCTCCGTAAGGTCGAACACGGCGCGCTTGGTTTCATCGGCAACGCGCGCTTTCATCTGCGAGACATCCAGCATATCGCGCACAAGGCGGGATAGGCGGCGGGTCTCATCACGAATAGAGCGGAGATATTTTTCCTCGTCCTCGCGGGGAATAGTGCCGTCCAAAAGCCCGTCGGCAAAGCCGGAAATCGTAGTCATGGGCGTGCGAAGCTCGTGGGAGATGTTCGCGATGAACTCACTGCGGCGAGCCTCGGCAACTTCCAAGGAATCCGCCATTTTATTAAAGGATTCTATAAGCGCACCCATTTCATCGGTGGAATCCTCCACCTGCTTTACGCGCACGGAAAAATCGCCGCGGGCAAACTTGCGCGAGGCGGCGGCAATCTCATCCAAGGGGCGCGCCATACGCTTGGAGTAAACAAGCGAAATTACAAGCGCCGCGACAAACACCGCTATCGTGACAAACGCCGCGATTTCAAGGAACGTTGACCACGCGCCGAGCATATTGTCAATATTATTCGTGACAAAGACATAGCCCAAGGTCGCACCCGATGCGGCGACAATAATGGGCTGCGCGACGACATAGCGATTGCTGTCATAAAACCCGCCGAGATTGGTGATTTGATTGACGATGCCGGTGGTGTCAAGCTGGCGGAGAAGCTCTTCGGGGAGCGCGTAGCCCATATGCTCGCACACGGGCTTATTATCCGAGCACGCGATAACCGCGCCGCCGGGGTCGGCAATGAAAACATGGTTACCCGTGGAGTTTGACAAAGAGGACAACATCATGCTCAAAACCCAGCTTTTGAGGGAGCTGTTTTGAGCAACCGCCGCCGTCATGCGGGAAACCTCACGGGCAGAGTCAATCATCGCTTCGCGGTACTCATTTATGAGATAGTTGCGGCCTATGCCGACAAAGGAAAACGCCACAATGAGAAAGCACACAGCCACCATAGTCGCCGTGGCGACAAAGTTGCGCAAATATATGCTTTTCATACCGCGCCTTGCTCGATTACCTCAAATTTGTAGCCCACGCCCCAAACGGTTTTCAAGCTCCAGCTTTCGGACACGCCCTCAAGCTTCTCTCTCAGGCGCTTAATGTGCACGTCAACGGTGCGGGAATCGCCGAAATAGTCAAAGCCCCAAACCTCGTCAAGAAGCTGGTTGCGGGTGAAAACGCGGTTGGGAGAGCTGGCAAGATGATAAAGAAGCTCCATTTCTTTGGGCGGCGTGTCGATTTTCTTGCCGTCCACGATAAGCTCATAGGAATCAAGGTTGATAACGAGCTTATCAAAGCTCAACTTCTTTTCAACCGGCGCATCGGCATCCGTGCGGCGCATGACGGCGTGAACACGGGCGATAAGCTCCTTGACATCAAAGGGCTTTGTGACATAGTCATCCGCGCCCATTTCAAGGCCGTTTACCTTATCCGCCGTCTCCCCTTTCGCCGTGAGCATGATAATAGGCGTGGAAGAGCGCTCGCGAATCTCGCGGCAGACTTCCCAACCGTCCTTGACGGGCAGCATAATGTCAAGCAAGACAACATCCGGCTGGAAAAGGTCAAAGGTGGACTTGGCTTTGCCGCCGTCGGACGCTATCATGACATCAAAGCCGTCCTTGCCCAAATAAAGGCGCAAAAGCTCGGCAATGTTGCCGTCATCTTCTACAACAAGCGCGCGTTTATTCATATATTTTGCCCCCTGTTATTTCTATTATTTATAATTCAATATTATACGATACGTATTGCGGGAATGGTTAAAAAAATGTAAAACCGTCCGCATTCGGCGCAGTGTGGCCGGGGACGGTTTTACATATAACATCAAGCTTCGTCTTTATCCGCCGCAGTTTGCGCGGCCTTTGTCGAGCCGAGGGAAAAATCAGGCTCGGTACGCTTTAATAAGCGCGCTATATTCTCCCTATGCCGCACGACAACCAAAAGCGCCGCGAAAGCCACCATGATAAGGCGCGGCGTACTCAGCCGGAGCACAACCGCCGCAATAAACGCGGACAGCGCCGCCGAGAGCGAGCCTAACGACACCTTGCGGCTCAAAACCGCCGCAAGCGCGAAGAACACAACCGCCACGGCAAGCACACGCCAATCCGCCATTAAGAGCACCATTGCCCCCACAGACACGCCCTTGCCGCCGCGAAATTCATGCATCGCCGGGTAGCAATGCCCCAAAATGCAGCTGACCGCCGCCGCGCTCATGCCGCACTCGCCCAAAAGAAGCCAGCCTAAAAGCATACTCACAGCGCCCTTGAGCGCATCCCCGGCAAGCGTTATAAGCCCCATATGAAGCCCGTAAACGCGCGCCATATTTGTCGCGCCTGCGTTGCCGCTGCCCTTTGTGCGCACATCGGCGCGCAAAACATTCTTAGAGATGAAGATAGACACGCTCACCGAGCCCAAGAAATACGAGCAGACGAGCACGAGAAGATATTTCAAAATCGTCATGTTAAGATTCCGTTAAACCCTTCAAAAATTCAAACTAATTATAGCGTATATGCGCCGCCTTTGCAAGCTGAATTATTGACGGATTTGCGTTTAATTATTAATCTGCGCGCGTTTTTTATGCGCAATCGCGCGATTTTACGTGTTTTCGGTGCAAAATGCGGCTTTTGCGAACTCGTTCCACGGCCAAACGGCGGGCGGCGGGGCGGAAAAATCCATGTGCGCGCCGCTTTCGGGGTGGGTAAAGGAGAGCGAATGCGACCATAGGGCGATATCACACTCCCCGTCCGTCAGCGTGCCGTACTTCCTATCGCCCACGAGAGGACAGGAGCGCGAGGCAAACTGACAGCGGATTTGGTGCGTGCGCCCGGTGATAAGGTGAATGCGGACAAGGCTCATATCGCCGCTCTGAGCGAGCGTTTCATATTCAAGCTCCGCCGGAAGAACGCCCTTGCCGGGCGCATCGACAACGAACGACATTTTTCGCGCCTTATCGCGCAGCATAAGGTCGCGGAGCGTTCCGCGCGCGTCAAGCGCGCCGTGGATAACGGCGAGATAGTGTTTATCAAATTCCCCGTCACGGATTTGACGGCTCAGCTCGCTTGCGGCGCTTTTGGAGCGCGCGAGCACCATAAGCCCGCTCACGGCGCGATCGAGCCTGTGCACCGTGCGCGCTTCGCCGCCTAAAGCGGCGCGCACAAGCTCCGGCATTCCGCCGGGTTCATCGGTGGAGAGGACGCGCGCGGGCTTTATGCACACGGCAAGGGAAGAATCATGATACAAAACATCCATGCTCTGCTCCCCTTTTCACGCTAAAGCATACTGCGAGTAAACGGGGTAAAAATCTTCTTTCGCGGATAAGCCCCGGTCGCGCGCGACATTCGCGATATCGCCGGGCTGCTCATATTTAAAGCACCATTCGCGCGCGGCATTATAGGCATCGTCCTCGGTGTTGCCTAAATCCATGAGGTAAAAATCCAAGTCAAGATACTTTTGCAAGCCCAGCTCATGCTGCATATATCTTAATTGCCCGGAAAGGGTTGTATAATCAAAGCCGTTTGCATTGCACCAGCTTGTCAGCTCGCTTCGCCTATCGCCGAGCCACTGGCACAAGCCGTAGCTGCCGTCAGCACGGGCGGAAAGGCGAAACGACGATTCCTTATAAATATTCGCGAGCACGCCGCAGGCCGCCGCCGCGCTGTAGCCCAGCTCGTTTACGCAAAAGTAAAACGCCATTTGCTCGGCCACGGGGTAGATTAAATGCACGAGCACCCCGTTATTAACGCATCTTTCGCCGAGGTTTGCCCAGTTGATATCAAAGGAAGCCTTTGCCCCGTCACTGCGGGATAGGACAACGCGAAAATAATTATCCGCCACGGCGGTGACTATGCCGAAGTTGACGGCAGTGCCCGCATCGTCAAGCCAAAAGATGATATCGCCCGGCTCGGCGCGAAGTGTACCGCCGAACGGGACGCAGTCCGTCAGCGGGCAGCTGCCGAAGCCGTTTACCTCGGTGAGATAGGTATACTGCATTTCGCAGTCGGGCAGGACATCGAACATACCGACATCGGTTAAGCCCCCTGCGTCGGCGCAGGTGAGCATGAAGTTAGTGTTCGCCGTTTCCGTATACACAACCGCTTCCAATTCAGCGGAAAAGCTATCCGCCACGGTGTATTTCATGCTCAAGCCGCTCTCGGCGGCGAGGGTGAATTTATTTCTCAGCTCGTCATCGGGCGTGGAGCACACCGGGGCATAGCGCAGGTAATCGGCCTGTGCCGCGCCCGTGAGGTAAATATCCGTGCGCGGGGTCGGCATGGGGACGGGCGTGGCCGTAGGCTCGGGCGTAGGCGTGGGGGTAGGCTCGGGCGTGGGTGCGGGCGTTGCGGTGGGGGGTACGGTGGGCGTGGGGGTAGGCTCTAAGGCGCGCATATCCTCAACCGCATTTGAAACGATATCCAACGTTGCGCCCACTTTTCCCCCGCCGCAGCCGACAAGCGAGGTGAGCATAGCCGCCGCCGTCACGGCGCATACAAGCTTTTTCACGTGCATAAGCATTCTTCTTTCTATATAGGTTTCTCCCCTGCTGTCACTCGCTTTGCGCAACATACACCGCGCCCGAGTGGTCGGAGATTGCCTTGTGGAGCATGGAGCGGCGGTAATAGTACCATATGAGCATCACGCCGCAGAGTATCCACGAGGTGGGGTAGCACAAAAACACAATGTCGATAGTTTCAAACACCGGGAGCAAAAGCTCTATCCACACAATGCGGAAAACGCAGATAGTCACGGCGGAGATAACCGTGACGGGCACGGTTTGCCCCGAGCCGCGAACAGCGCCGGAGAAGATATCTATAAACGAGTAAAACCATATAACGGGGAATATGTAGCCCATCATGCTGCGCCCGAAAGCGACTGCCTCCGGGTCATCGGTGAAGATAGACATGAGGGGGTTAAAAAATACGTAAACAAGCGCCATCATCGCAAACGAGCATCCCAGCGCGAGAATGAGCGAGACGCGGATAGCCTTTTTCATGCGGTCATACCGCCCCGCGCCGATATTCTGCCCGACAAAGGTGGAAAGGGCGAGAGAAAGCGACTCCATAGGCATATAGATAAAGGAATCAAGCTTAGAATAGGCCGTAACGCCCGCCATTGCAACCGTGCCGAAAGCGTTTATCTTAATCTGCACAAGGAGATTCGAGATATTATACATGGAGCTTTGCAGGCCGCAGGGAATGGACACGCGCACAACGTCCCACAGCGTGAGCTTATCCGGCTTCATGTGCAGCGGGCGGAGCGCGTACTCCGGGTTAAGGCGGCAAAGGCGGATAATGACGAGCGCCGCCGTAATCGCTTGGGCGATAATTGTTGCCCAAGCCGCACCCGCAACGCCCATTTTCAAAACGCCGACTGCCAAAAGATCCATTACGAGGTTGCCGAGGCCGCCGATTGCTAGATATATAAGCGGGCGAAGCGAATCGCCCTCGGCGCGAATAAGTCCCGCGCCGACATTATACAATAAAGTGACGATAGTGCCGCCCATGTAGATGCGTAAATACTCCTCGGAAAGAGAGAGCGTTTCCTCCGGCATATCCATGAGCATTAAAAGCTCGCGCGTGAACACCATGCCGATAACCGTCATAACAACGCCGATACCGAGACTGAGCACGATAGCCGAATCAATAAGCTTTTTTAAGCTCACGCTGTCGCCCGCGCCGTAATACATGGCGTAGAGTATGCCCGCGCCCGTGGCGATGCCGAGAAAAAAGCCGATGAGCAGATTAATAAGCGAGCCTGTAGACCCCACGGCGGCCAGCGCCGCATCGCCGCAAAACTGCCCCAAAACGGCACTGTCGATAGAATTATAAAGCTGCTGCAAAAGGTTTGTCAGCAATATGGGAACGGAAAAGCTGATTATGCTTTTGGTGATCGAGCCTTCCGTGAGATTGACTGTCTGCGCTTTCATTTTGCTTACCTCATTTACGGACATAAACGCAAGTTATTTTTCATCTTTCAAGTTACCGCATTCTATACCACGCGGCGCGGAATTTCAAGGGGGCGGGAGCGACTTTTAACGGATGTTTTAAGCCCCAATCAGTTTGTTTACAGTTTATTTTTATTTCTTCGGCGCACTTTTGCGGCGTTATCGCAAAAGGCCGTTTCGCCCCTATTCATACCTATTTCACACTTTTTTAAAATCGCCCTAATTTTTTTGTTGAACAATAACAAGAACGGTGTTATAATATGTCTCAAAGCTTGGGCGTTTGCCGCAAATGCGACAAACACCGTGCAAGTTTCAAAAAAATTTTATAGGAGGAACTCAAATGAAGAAGTTTCTTGCAATGCTTCTTGCTCTGACCATGGTGTTCGCACTGTGCGCCTGCGGTCAGTCCGAAGCCCCGGCCGCCGCTCCCGCTGAGGAAGCCGCTGCCCCCGCCGAAGAGGCCGCTGCCCCTGCCGAAAAGTCCGACGCGGACTACACCGGTAAGCTGGTCGTCTACTCTCCGCACGATGCCGACCCTCTCGCTGCCGGCGTTGCGCAGTTTGAAGCCAAATACCCCAACATCGAAGTTGAGGTCATAGCTGCCGGTACCGGCGAGCTGTGCCAGCGTCTCGTCGCTGAAGCCGAGAACCCCCAGGGCGACGTTCTGTGGGGCGGCGGTGCTGATACTCTTGCCGCTTACAACGACTATTTTGAGCCGTACGTTTGCGCAAACGATGAGTTCATCGGCGATGCTTACAAAGATGCAGACGGTTACTGGATAGGCGAATCCCCCCTGCCGATGGTGTTCATCTACAACAAGAACCTCATCGCCGAGGAAGATGTCCCCACCACTTGGGAAGGCCTTTGCAACGAGGCTCTGAAGGGTCAGATCGCATACTGCGCTCCCTCCAAGTCCGGCTCTGCTTACACCCAGCTTTGCACCATGCTCTTCAGCCAGCCCACTATTGAAGAGGGTTGGGCTCTCGTAGAGAAGTTCATCGCTAACCTCGACGGCAAGCTGCAGGATTCCTCCGGCAACTGCCACAAGCTCGTTGCTTCCGGCGAATACGCTCTCGGTGTTACCATTGAGAAGTCCGCCGTCCTCTACAACGACAACCCCGATATCGGCTATGTCTACCCCGAAGCCAACTCCGCAGTTCCCGACGGTGTTGCTCTTATCAAGGGCTGCCCCAATGTTGAGAACGCAAAGCTGTTCATCGACTTCGTTACCAGCGCCGAGTGCCAGACTGCTCAGAACGCTGACTGGGCACGCCGCCCCGTTCGCTCCGATGTTGAGCCGCAGGGTCTCGTTTCCCTCGACCAGTGCAATGTCGGTTCTTACGACTTCAGCTACGCTGCTAACAACAGAGACGACATCAAGGAGAAGTTCAACGACCTGACCGTCGGCTGATTATCTTTGAGTTAACTTAGTTTTTTTACTGCGGGAGGCACCTTCCAAGGTGCCTCCTTGCGGTATTAAACAACCACGGCTGAAAAAAGCGCCGAGAGGGCAAAAAGCGCGGCGTTTTGTTGAACCGTAGTTTCGTTTCATATTTATTTATACACTTTATTCACGGAGGACAAGGTATGAGCAATCAGGTAATTATCAAGGACGCGGTAAAGCGTTACGGGGATTTCACCGCTTTAAACGGCGTATCGCTGGACATCCACGAGGGCGAGTTTTTTACGCTTCTCGGGCCGTCCGGCTGCGGCAAGACGACGCTTCTTCGCATGATAGCGGGCTTCAACTCCATTGAGGGCGGCGATTTCTACTTCGGCGACAAGCGCATCAACGATGTGCCCGCGCACAAGCGCGACATCGGCATGGTGTTCCAAAACTACGCCATTTTCCCGCATTTGACCGTGCGCGAGAACGTGGCCTACGGCTTGAAAGCGCGCAAGATCCCCGCAAAGGAGATTACCCCGCGCGTGGACGAAGCGCTGGAGCTGGTGCAGATTTCTCACCTTGCAGAGAGAAAGCCCAATGAGCTTTCCGGCGGACAGCAGCAGCGCGTGGCGCTGGCGCGCGCGTTCGTAATAGAGCCGAGCGTGCTTTTGATGGACGAGCCTCTTTCCAACCTTGACGCAAAGCTGAGAGTGCAGATGCGCTCGGTAATCAAAAAGCTTCAGCGCCGCCTGGGCATTACGACAATATACGTAACGCACGACCAGGAAGAAGCCCTCGCCATTTCCGACCGCATTGCCGTTATGAAAGACGGCCATATCATGCAGATAGGCACGCCCAATGAGATTTACGCAAAGCCGCAGAATCCGTTTGTTGCGGGCTTTATAGGCGTTAGCAACTTCCTTGACTGCGATGTGAACGCGCAAAACGGCGAGGCCGTGGTGAGCATTAAAAACGAGCTTGAAATCCGCCTTCCCGTGCGCCGCGACTATGCGGGCAAGGGCAAGATTTCCGCCCGCCCCGAGCAGCTTTTCTTCTCCGAGGACGGTATGCCCGGCAAGATTCTTTTCTCCACATTCCTCGGCGACTACATAGAATACGAAGTTCAGCTCGACGACGGGCAGAGCCTCATCGTAAACGAATACACCAAGGACACCACCGCCGTACACACTGACGGCGAGAGCGTGCACCTGAGCTTTGACCCCCTGCGCATCAGCCTTTACGATGCTTCCGAGGAGGTGCTGAGCCTGTGAACAAACGCCTCGGAACAAAGTGGAGGCCGGATTTTTGGTTTTTCACGAAGCTGTTCGTGATAATCGCGATGTGCCTTTTCATCGTGTATCCGTTCTACACCATACTCACTAAGAGCGTATTTTCCAACAAGGTTGACGGCATTACGCTTTATAACTTCAAGCGCTTTTTCACAAAGCCTTACTATTATCAGACGCTTTTGAGATCCATGGTCGTGTGTACCGCCACTGTGCTTACCACCACGATTGTCGGCGTTCCCATTGCGTATTTGATGACGCGCTATAACATCCCCGGCAAGAAGATACTGCATATCTTCATCATTATGAGCCTTATGAGCCCGCCGTTCATCGGCGCGTACTCTTGGATTATCCTGCTCGGCCGCGCCGGTCTCCTGGCAAAGCTTTTTGCAAAGTTCGGCCTTGTCGCGCCGACAATCTACGGGCGAGGCGGCATTATCTTCGTCTTTACGCTGCACCTTTTCCCGTATATCTATCTTTACACCTCCGGCGCTATGAACAGCATAGACTCTTCCCTTGAGGAAGCCGCAGAAAACCTCGGCATGAGCAAGCTGCGCCGCATTTGGACGGTTACTCTGCCGGTTATTCTCCCCTCGATTCTCGCGGGCTGCATAATGGTATTCATGACCTGCCTTGCCGACTTCGGCACGCCCATGCTCTTGGGCGAGGGGTACACTGTGCTGCCGGTATTGGTATACAACGAATATATGTCCGAAAGCGCGACTGACCCGTACATGGCCTCGGCGCTGTCGGTTATAATCGTGTTCTGCTCGCTGGCGATGCTGGCAGTGCAAAAGCTGGTGGTAGATAAGCGCAACTACATGATGAGCTCGCTTCGTCCGCCCCAGGAAACCGAGCTTCACGGCTGGAAACGCTTCTTCGCGTCCTTGCCGATATACATCGTTGTGGGGCTTGCTTTCCTGCCGCAGATTGTGGTTGTGTGCCAATCCTTTGTTGAGCGCAGCTTCTCCGGCATGGTGAAGGGCATAAACCTCAACAACTACCGCACCATTATGTCCCGCCTCGGCAGAAACATCAGCAACACCTACGTTTTCTCGCTTATCGCAATTGTGTTTATTATCATTGTCGGTATTCTCGTTTCCTACATCCTTGTGCGCAAAAAGGGCAAGGTGGCAAACCTTATCGACACACTTATCATGTTCCCGTATGTTATCCCCGGCTCTGTTTTGGGTATAGGGCTTATAGTGGCCTTTAACCGCAAGCCGATTATCCTTGTCGGCACATCGGCGATTATGATAATCTCCTACATCATAAGAAAGCTGCCGTATACGGTGCGTTCGGGCAGCGCGTTCCTATACCAAATGGACCCGTTTATTGAGGAAGCGTCAATTAACCTCGGCGTATCGCCGATGAAAACCTTCTTCACCGTGACGGCGCGCATGATGCTGCCCGGTATCATGTCGGGCGCGGTGCTCAGCTGGATTACGTGCATCAATGAGCTTTCAAGCTCTATCATGCTCTACTCCGGCAAGACCTCTACCATCGCGGTCGCGATTTATCAGGAAGTCGTGCGTATGAGCGACGGCACGGCGGCCGCCCTCGCAACCATCCTCACCGTGACTACGATTATCTCCCTCGCGCTTGTATTCCGTCTCACTAAAGGCAAGGTCAAAATAGTATGATTAAAAACGTCATTTTTGACATGGGCAACGTGCTGTTGACGTTTGACCGCGACAGATTCCTGGACGCGGTCAACGCCCACGGCGAAGAGCGGCGAATGCTTTTGAATAATGTCTACCTCTCCGTAGAATGGGCGAGGATGGACAGAGGCTCGATGACAGAGGCCGAGGCCGCCGCGAGTATGTGCTCTCACGTTCCCGAGCATTTGCACGAGAAAGTGCACCTTCTCGTAGACAAATGGGATCGCCCTATTATCCCCGTTCCCGGCATGGCCGAGCTTGTGCGCGAGCTGAAAAAAGCGGGCTACGGCGTGTATCTTCTCTCTAACGCGAGCTACCGCCAGCATGAATACTGGCCGCGCGTCCCCGGCAGCGAATACTTTGACGGCACGTTAGTCTCCGCCGACGTGAAGCTTGTAAAGCCCGAAAGGGAGATATATGAGCTTATGATGAAACAATTCAACCTCATCCCCGATGAATGCGTGTTCATTGACGATTCCACGCTGAACATTGAGGGCGCGGAGCGCGTAGGTATACACGGGATAGTGTTCCACGGCAGTGCAGAGGAAGCGCGCGAAAAGCTTCGCGCGTTGGGCGTAAAAGCATAAAGCACAACAGTTTAAGCGGCTGACCCGAAAGGGTCAGCCGCTTTTGCCGTTACGCGTTGGGGCTTGCTCCCTCTCCCCTGCTCATATATAAAGGTGCAAAAATCCGCCTCGGCTTTCGCCGAGGCGGATTATCAGTTAATTTGATTGAGCGAAGCTAAAGCTTACATCTCTTTCTTCTTGCGGGGAATGAGGGCAAGAACGCCTGCGCCGGAGAGGAGCATCACTGCAACCCAGATTGCAAGGTTGCTCTCGTCGCCCGTTGCGGGGGCGTAGTTAGCGGTGACGACGCGGAAGGTCGCAGTCTCGGTGCCGCCGTTGGAGTTCTCAAGCTTCATGGTGTAGCTGCCGTAGTTGAGCAGGTTGAGGAAGTTTGCCTTGAGAGTGATGGTCTTGCCGTTGTTGGAGAGCGTGTAGTTCGCGGGGTCGATGGTCGTGCCGCTGATGGTGACGCTCTTAATCTGGCCGTTGGAGTTGAAGTAGAGGTCAGAGGTCGTGCCGCGCACATGGGCGTTGTCACCGTAGGCTGCGGAAGCCGTGCCGCTGACGGTTATGTAGGCATACTGCGTGCCGGCGTTGCTGCCGTCGGAGTAAACCGTGTCAACTCTCAGCACGTGCTCGCCGGCGGCGAGAGTGGCAAGGTAAGAGGAGTTGATGACAAGGTTATTGCTGCTGTAAACGTAGCTGTACTTAGCGGTGTTGCCGCTGCCGGTGATGCAGACATCGTCAATGTATGCGCTGTAGAGAGTAGGCTCAACCGTGAAAGTGAGGTTGCCCTGACCCTTTGCCCAAGTGACATTGGTGGGAGAGAGCTTGGCATCGCCGTAGCCCATGGAGTTGACGGGAACGGTGATAGAGCCGGTTTCGCCGTTGGCGGAAGTGGCGGTAACGGTGACATTGCCGTTGCCCTTGCCGCCGGTCAAGGAGAAGTTAGGCGCATAGGAAGTGGAAGAAGCGGTGATTATAGAAAGCCCTGCGGGAGTGGCGGAGTAGCTCCAAGTGAAGTTCTCGCTGTCGCTCTGTGCGTTCTTTACGTAGAACCATACAACTTCTTTATTGTCAATACGGGTGACGTTGGTAGCAACATCAAGCGTGCGCTTGTCGGAAATGTTGAGAGTGAGAACATTGGACTTTACGCCGGTGGAGGTGTAAGCCACGATGTTGACAGTACCGGCCTTGGTGGCGGTGAAGTTAACCTTGGTGTTGCCGCTGGTTACATCAAAAGTGCCGTTACCGGCGCTGCCGTAGGCGACTTCCCAGTAACCGAAGCTGCCGTTTTTGACCTCTGCCTGAAGTGCAATGGAGCTGCCGACAATAAGGTCGGTGCTGGCCGGAGCAAGAATGCTCACGGTTGCGGGAGTGGCGGCAGGAGCTTCCTTTACACTGACCGTGCACTGTACGGAAATGGCTTTCCCGTCGCTATCAAGGGCTTTGGATGTCGCCTTGATGGTATGGTTACCGGCAGTAGTAGCACGGAAAGAATGTGCACCGGTAGAACCATTAACACCAACAGATTCTACCCCGGCATACGACCAATCGACAATGCGGCTGACGGAATCATCCGTTACATCGGTATACGGAGTTATAGTGAAAATCTCACCAACCTCAACGCTTACACTGGTTTTATCAATAGTAAGGCTCTTGAGATAACTCGTGGTTGCCCCATCCGCGTATGCCGCGACGGTCATGAAGCTTGCAAGAATGCAGACCATCATCAGCACGGAAATAACTTTCTTCATGGTTTTCATTTCTTAAAAATCCCCCTTATGAGATTTATATTACAGGAATCTCAAACGGCATAAATGCCGGAACCTACTTGAGGTCACACATAATGTAACACAATGTTTCCGAAATTGCAAGACTTTTTTTGAAATTTTTTTATTTATTTTTACCGTTTTGTAATTTCTCTATATATTGTGCTGTGCTTTCGCGTTTCGCTCTATATGTGGTGCGCCGTTTTCCGCCGTTCGGTGTCTGTTTACCCCGGTACTTATATAACGTTTTAAAAACAAAAAAGTTTCATATTTTTTTGCGGGGTTTTATTTTAATATGTATGTTAAGCCCTCTCCGTCACGGCTTTCGCCGTGCCACCTCTCCCATTGGGAGAGGCAAGGGATTGTGTTCGTTTTTGCGTCGTTCTATTCTTGGCTCCCCCATTGGGGGAGCTGGCAGCCGCTAGGCTGTCTGAGAGGGCTTGCCCTTTATTCTGCCCTCTCCGTCACGGCTTTCGC
>CAYRPD010000023.1:0-4945 GCA_964426095.1 uncultured Oscillospiraceae bacterium
GTGGCGCGGTCATTGACGCTTTGCAAAGCGTCCTCGCGGCTTTTGAGCTTCATACGGCAGCCGTCAAGCACGTTGCGGTTGCTCTCTTCCTCTTCCGAGAGCGCTTTCAGCTCACCGCGAAGCTCCTCAACGCGCTCATTCGCCGCGGCGATTTTATCGCGCAGCTCGCCCACGCGGCTTTCCTGCTCGTCAAGCTCACGCAGGGTGCGCTCTTTACTCTCTATAACGCTTTCAACATTCGCCTTGATAACCGCGACATTGGCCTCGCACTCGGCCGCCGCGCTCTCCGCTGCGGAAAGGCGCTCGCGGGCGTTTTCGCTTTCAATGTCCTTTTGGTGCATACGCTCGGAAATACCCTCGGACGAAGCGTAGAGCGCTTCAAGCTCGTGGCGGGCTTGCTCCAATGAGGAGCTTACCTGCTCATATTCAAGGGTGATAGCGCCCGACTGCTCGTGAAGCTTATCAAGCGTTGTCATCCAAACGGAGATTTCCTGTATTTTAAGCTCATCGCGCAGCTTCAAATAGCGCTTTGCGGTTTCCGACTGCTTTTTAAGCGGCCCTACCTGCATTTCAAGCTCTTCAATCTTGTCGTTTATGCGCAAGAGATTTTCTTCCGTTTTGGCAAGCTTATTTTCGGCCTCTTCCTTGCGGTAGCGATAGCGGGAGATACCGGCGGCCTCTTCAAAAACCTCGCGCCTGTCGGAGCTTTTGGACGAGACAATGTCGGCAATGCGGCCTTGTCCGATTATGGAATAGCCGTCACGCCCCAAGCCCGTATCCATGAGGAGACTGTTTATGTCTTTGAGCCTCACGCTTTGGCGGTTGATAAAATACTCGCTCTCGCCGGAGCGGTAATACCGACGCGTGAGCATGATTTCGCTGCTGTCGCTTTGGAAGATGTGGGCGGAGTTATCAATAATCAAGCTGACCTGCGCAAAGCCGAGCGCGCCGCGCTTTTCCGTGCCGCCGAAGATGACATCTTCCATCTTGCTGCCGCGAAGCGCCTTGGTGCGCTGCTCGCCCATGACCCACAAAATCGCGTCGGAAATGTTGGACTTTCCCGAGCCGTTGGGGCCGACAATGGCGGTTATATCCTTTTCAAATGTGAGACGGGTTTTTTCCGCGAAGGACTTAAACCCCTGAATCTCCAATGCCTTTAAATACAACTGAATAACCTCAATTAATTAATACTCTATAGAAACGAACGATATATTATACTATAATTTTTCGCCTGTTTCAACCGAAAGTATTTCAACTTCACCGTTTTTTACATCGTGTGCGCGGATTTTGAGCGAGGCGAGGGAAAATTCCTCGGTGAGTGCGGCAATATTGCACCTATGCTGCCCCGTCATTTGGCTTATTTTCGCGCTTTTTACGCCCAGCGTCACGGCGCTTCTCGGCGGAATGTGCGCATTTTGCATAGCTTCACGCGCAAAATTCAGCATCAAGCGGCTTTTCACAAGCTCGCCGAGCGCGGGATGATACGCCCCGCCTGCCGCCGCGCCGGATGAAAGCTCTTCCGTGGGGTTGAGGCCGAGGCGGATTATCGGTATACCCGCCTTTTCAAAAAGCGGCACAATGGCGGCGCAGTAATCCACGGCCTTTTCCACGCTGTGCTCTTCATATAGCCCCGCTTGCCACAAGTCATAAAGCGCCGTGTCGCGGACAATGACCGTGGGGTAAATGCGCACCCCGTCCGGCTTTAAGGCGATTATGCGCTCGGCGGTCTCTTTGGTGCGCTCCTTTGTGTCGCCGGGAAGCCCTGTCATCATCTGCAAGATGAGCCGAAACCCTGCCGCTTTTATCATGCGCGAAGCATTCTCTACATCCTCGGCGGTGTGCCCGCGCCCGGAGAGGGTCAAAACCTCATTGCACATCGACTGCGCGCCAAGCTCAATCGTTTCAACGCCATAGTATTTAAGGCGTTTGAGCACCTCGCCGTCTATAGCGTCCGGGCGCGTTGAAAGGCGGAGGGCATGGATATCGCCGCTATCCAGCCAACGCTTGGCCGCAGTCAAAAGGGAGATTTGCTCGCACACGGGAATGGCAGTGAAGCTGCCCCCGTAAAACGCCAATTGCCGCTTTGCACCACACGGGAGCAAGGCGGCTGCTTTCTCTATGGCTTTGTCAACATCGGCGGCGGTTGCAGGCTCGGTACTGCCGGAAATGCGGCGCTGATTGCAAAAAACGCAGTCATTCGGACAGCCCAAGTGCGGCACGAACACCGGGATTACACATTCGCGCGCGCTCATGCGTTAAGCGCCTCCAGCGCGCAACCGGCGGCCATTTGCTCGGCCTCTTTTTTTGTTCTGCCGCTGCCCTCGCCGGCGGGCTTGCCGTTGATGTACACGCGGAAAGAGAAGGTTTTGCAATGGTCGGGGCCGGATTCGCCGATAAGCTCATAGCTCACCTGTCCCCCGGCGTTTTTCTGCACAAGCTCTTGAAGCCGCGTTTTATAGTCGGCAGAGCGATGCTGCTCGCTGAGCTCGGCATGGCTGAGTATATTATCCATTATAAAGCGGCGGGAATTATCCATAGTGCCGGAGTCGATATACATCGCGGCAATAATGGATTCAACCATATCGGCCAAGATGGACGCGCGCTCGCGCCCGCCGGTATGCTCTTCCCCGCGCCCAAGGCGCATATACCTGCCCAGTCCCAGCTCCAGCGCCACGGAGTGCAGACTGCCCTCGCAAACAAGCTCGGCGCGCAGCTTCGTCATGCGCCCCTCGGGGAGCTTCGGCTCGTGATGATACAAAAACTCCGCCGTGACAAGGCCGAGAATGGAGTCACCCAAAAACTCAAGCCGTTCATAGCTTTGCGCCGCGCCCTGGTGCTCATTGGCATAGGAAGAGTGGGTAAGGGCGGTGGTGAGCAGGTGTTTATTTTTAAATGTATAGCCTAATTTGGCTTCCAGCTTATCCATTTTCAGTTTCGCCTTTTAGCTTCATGTATTCTATATTCTCGTTTATGTCCGCAATGAGGCCGGAATCGACAAACTTGACGGCCTGACGCACTGCGGCAAAGATGCTCGCGGCGTTGGAAGAGCCGTGCGCCTTGATAACGGGCTTTGAAATGCCGACAAGCGCCGTGCCGCCCACTTCGTTGACATCCATGGATTTTTTTATTTCCGCGAGGTCGGATTTAATCACGGCGGCGGCCAGCTTGTTGACGGTATTCTTATAGAAAACGCCCTTGAGCGCGCTCATCATAAACTTAATTGCGCCCTCGGTGGTTTTCAAAAGGACATTGCCCGTAAACCCGTCGGTTACCACAACCTCAACCTTACCCGCGAAAACATCCGTACCCTCGATGTTGCCGACGAAGTTTATTCTGCCCTCTTCATCGGCCTTTTTCAAAAGCGCAAACGCCTGATGCTGCAGCTCGCCCCCCTTGGTGTCCTCAGTGCCGACATTCAGTAAGCCCACGCGGGGTGCGTCACAGCCCATGAGCTTTTTGGCATAGAAGCTGCCCATAAACGCAAATTGCAGAAGATATTCCGCCGTGCATTCCACGTTTGCCCCGCAGTCGATAAGCATAACGCCGTGCTCCCCGGCAGGGAGAACGGGCGCGAGCGCGGCGCGGCGGATGCCGCGAATGCGCTTAACCGTGAGCGTAGCGCCCGTTAAAAGAGCGCCGGTGCTCCCGGCGGAGACAACCGCATCGCCCTTGCCGTCTTTGAGCATGGTTAGGGCAACGGCCATGGAAGAATCCTTCTTGCGGCGGGTGGCGGTGCTGGGGTCATCGGACATTGAAATGACCTCGGTGGCGTTTACAATGTCTATATCCTCGCACCCCTCGGCTTTAAGGCACTCGCGAA
This sequence comes from uncultured Oscillospiraceae bacterium, assembly GCA_964426095.1. Taxonomy (GTDB): domain Bacteria; phylum Bacillota; class Clostridia; order Oscillospirales; family Oscillospiraceae; genus Limivicinus. Next base: position 3,821 of record CAYRPD010000023.1, read on the forward strand.
CCTTATCCTCAATGCCGACAAGCGTGACATCCACGCCCAGCTCGCGCTTTGCGCGCACTGCACCCTTTACTATTTCCTCGGGGGCATTGTCGCCGCCCATTGCGTCTATTATTATCCTCACAGCTTGAAAACCTCCTTAGTCATCAGCTCATCTATTATCTCCAAGGAGCGCTTGGAAATCTCCGCATTTTTGTTGCGCTTACCCTTTACGCGGTAGCCCAAGGGAGAGATAATGCCGAAGTTTATGTTCATGGGCTGGAAATCGCCCACAGAGCCGCCGGAAATATACTGCGCAAGCGCGCCTATCGCCGTTTCCTGCGGGAAGTCCACGCTTTCAAGCCCCAATACGCGCGCGGCGGTTTCAATGCCGACAAGCATACCGGACGCGGCCGACTCCACATACCCCTCTACGCCCGTCATCTGCCCGGCAAAGCTTATGCGCTCATCGGAGCGGAGACGGTAATACCTATCCAAAAGCTGCGGGCTATTTAAATAAGTATTCCTGTGCATAACGCCGTAGCGGACAAACTCCGCGTTTTTAAGCGCGGGAATCATGGAGAATACGCGCTTTTGCTCGCCCCAGGTGAGGTGCGTTTGGAAGCCGACAAGGTTATATATAGTCCCCTCGGCGTTATCGCGCCGAAGCTGCACAACGGCATAGTTTGCCTTGCCCGTGCGCGGATCGACAAGCCCCACGGGCTTTAAAGGCCCATAGCGCAAGGTATCCACGCCGCGCCGCGCCATAACCTCAACCGGCATACACCCTTCAAATACGCCGCCGTCATCAAAGCCGTGTACCTCGGCCTCGCGCGCGCTCACAAGCTCCTGCACAAAGGCGAGGTATTCATCCTTATCCATCGGGCAGTTTACATAATCCGCCGTGCCCTTATCGTAGCGTGAGGCGAAAAACGCGCTTGACATATCCACGCTTTCAAGCGTGACAATAGGTGCAACGGCATCGTAAAAATGCAGGTCGCTGTTCGGGCAAAGGGCGGCTATCTTCTCGGCGATAGCGTCACTTGATAAAGGCCCGGTTGCAATGACGACTTCCCCGTCCGGGATTTCGGTCGCCTCGGCGCGGATGATTTCGATATTCTCCTGCGCGGTGAGCTTTTGGGTTATATA
>CAYRPD010000023.1:5045-18785 GCA_964426095.1 uncultured Oscillospiraceae bacterium
GGAGCATTCCGGGTTTTCGCAGAACGGCTTTGCGTAGCCGCGCCCGCTGCGTTTAAACATGGTTTTGCCGCAGGCGGGGCAAAAGTCCTTCGTGGGAACGTCCCAGGTTATAAAGCCGCAGTCCGTGCCGCGCTCGCAAGCGTAGAATACATAGCCCTTTTTCGAGGTGCGTTTGAGGATTCTCCCGCCGCACTTGGGGCATTTGCCCGGCATTTCGACAACAATGGGCTTTGTAAACGTACACTCCGGGAAGTTCGGGCAGCCGAGGAAGTACCCGAATTTGCTCTTTTTGACTATCATTTGGCTGCCGCAGACATCGCAGATTTCATCGCTCAAAACATCCGGCACTTTTATCTTCACGCCGTCGAGCGCCTTTTCCGCCGCGTCAAGCTCGCCGCCGAAGTCCTTATAAAAGTCCTCCAGCACATCGCGCCACTCAGCCTTGCCGCTTTCTATCTCGTCAAGCTCGGCTTCCATATGGTTTGTGAATTTCAAATCCACGATATCGGCAAAATGCTCGCGCATGAGGTTTGTGACAACCTCGCCCAAGGGCGTGGGGCGCAGGTACTTGCCCTCTTTTATAACATAGTCATGGGAAGTAATCGTAGATATGGTGGGCGCGTAAGTGGACGGGCGGCCTATGCCCTTTTCCTCCATTGCGCGGATGAGCGTGGCTTCGGTATAGCGGGCGGGGGGCTGGGTAAACTGCTGGTCGGGGGTGAAGCGCTCTAGGAATACGCGCTGCCCCTCGCTGAGACTGGGCAAGGGATTGGCAAGCTCCGCGCTCTCCTCGTCCCGCTGCTCCTCATATACCGCCGTGTAGCCGGGGAATTTAAGCTCGGAATAGTTGGCGCGGAAGATATGCCCCGCGCTCTCGGTGTCAACCGAGACATTATCGTATATCGCGTTTGCCATTTGGCAAGCCGTGAAGCGCCCCCATATGAGTCGATAAAGCCTATACTGCTCCTGCGTCAAGTCCTTGCGCACGACTTCCGGGGTGAGGTTCACATCCGTGGGGCGTATGGCCTCGTGCGCGTCCTGCGCGCCGGCCTTGGTTTTGAAGCGGCGAGGCTCGGCCGGGCAAAAGCGCGCGCCGTAGCGCTCGGTGATAAATGCGCGCACGGCATTGAGCGCCTCATCCGATAGGCGCAAAGAGTCGGTACGCATATAGGTGATTAAGCCGACGCTGCCCTGCCCGCTAAGCTCCACGCCCTCATAAAGCTGCTGGGCAATAGCCATGGTGCGGCGCGGGGTCATGCCGAGGCGGCGGGACGCTTCCTGTTGGAGCGTAGATGTGATAAACGGGGGCGCGGGGGATTTCGGCTTTTCGCCGCGCTTGACGGTTTTGACCGTGAAAGGAGCGTTTGCCGTAGCGGAGATAACAGCGTTTACATCGCTTTCGGATTTAAGCTCGGCCTTTTTGTCGTTCGTGCCGTAATAGCGCGCGGTGAAGCTTGCTTCAGGCGTGCCGCAGTTAAGATGCGCGTCCAAAAGCCAGTATTCTTCGCTGACAAATGCCTTTATCTCTTCCTCGCGGTCAACCACCATGCGCGTTGCAACAGATTGCACGCGCCCTGCGCTCAAGCCCTTTTTCACCTTGCGCCAAAGAAGCGGAGAGAGCTTATAGCCCACGATGCGGTCGAGTATGCGCCGCGCCTGCTGCGCGTCAACCAGGTCTTGGTCGATTGCGCGCGGGTTTTTTATGCTCTCGGTGACAACCTTTTTCGTAATCTCGTTGAAAGTGACGCGCTTTGCCTTGCTGTCATCAAGCTCCAAAAGCTCCTTGAGATGCCACGAAATCGCCTCGCCCTCGCGGTCAGGGTCGGTCGCGAGGTAGACGGTGGGCGCGCTTTTCGCATCCTTTTTAAGCTCACTTATAAGCTCGCGCTTATCCTGAACGGGGATATACTGCGGCTCAAAGCCGTTTTCGATATCCACGCCCATTTTGCTCTTGGGCAGGTCGCGCAAGTGCCCCATAGAGGCCTTGACCTTATACTCTCCGCCCAAGTATTTTTCTATAGTTTTAGCCTTTGCCGGTGACTCCACTATGACGAGTTCCTTTGCTTTTGCCATTGTTTTTCCTCATTTCTTCGCTGTATTCAATACAAAGCGCCTGCCGGGTATGCGGCTGACAAAGCCCTTGATCTCCAAAACGGTGAGCTGCGCGAGCACAATTGCCGCAGATAGGCCGCACTTTTCGATAATATCGTCAATGTGCGTTCCGTCCGGCTCTATCGCGCCGACTATCTTCAGCTGTGTCTCGTTCAGGCCGTCCAGCTGCGCTTTCAAGTCAATATAGCTCGTGTTTTCCACCTTGTCAATGACTTTTTTTGAATTTTTATGTCGAGCGGCGCGCTTTTTGGTAATCTCCGGCGGGAGCGGAGTGTCAGATATCGCTTTCATGTCGGCAAGCTCCGGGCGGTGAATCGTTTCGGGGAAGCGCCATTCAAACTCGCTCATCACGTCCCACCCATTTGTCACGAGCTTCGCCCCGTCCTTGAGCATTCCGATTGTCCCGGCGCTGTTGGACGCGTCCGCATTCGCGGGAACGGCGAAAATCTCCTTGCCCTGCTCGGCAGCTTCTTCTATAAATAAGCGCGTTCCGCTGCGCTCCGGCGCTTCAACGGCCAGCGCGCCGACTGCCAAGCCCGCAGTGATGCGATTTCTGTCGCGAAAGAAGCTGCGCTTTGCGCTCACTCCGGGTGCATACTCGCTCACGAGCGCGCCGTGGTTTGAAACTCTGCGGGCAAGCTCGGTTTTATCCTGCAATATGTCCGTCCCCAGCACACCTATGCACTTTCCGCCCGCGTTGAGCGCGCCGAAAGCCGCCGCCGCGTCAATGCCGTTTGTAAGCCCGGAGACAATAATGCCGCCGCACTTGACTATTTCAAAGGCAAGCTCCCTCGCCATTTTCAGCCCGTAATCGGACGCTTTTCGCGTTCCGACCACGGCAACGGCGGCGCTTTCATCAAGCGGCGGCAGCTTACCCTTTACAAACAGCACCGGCGGCGGCGCATATATGTTTTTCAGCCGCGCGGGATAGGCGCGGTCCTCAATTGTGATTATCTCGATTTCGGCTTTCTCGCACTCGGCGATGATACGCGCGCTCTCCGTCAAGTCGCGCGCTTCCAAGCGCTCTGCATCGGCCGCGCTCACGCCCTCGGTTGCGCTTATCTCGCCCGTAGGCGCGAAAAAAGCGCGCTGCGCGTCACCGTAGCGGCGCAGCAGAGCGGATTTTGTGTTCGGGCTTACCTGCGCATCGGCAAGCCATATCCAATATTTGAGTGCCGCCATTGCCTTTCCTCCGGATACAAAGTGTGCGCCTCAGCGCGCCATTTCCCACATCACTATCGCCGCCGCAACGGCCGCGTTGAGGGATTCGCTGCACGGGCGCATGGGGATGATAACCTCGCCTGTACACATGGAAAGCAATTCCCGGCTCAGTCCCCTGCCCTCGCTTCCGACGGCAACGGCGGCGTTTTTAAGGCTCAACGCGCGGATATCCGCCGCGCGCCGGGAGAGCGCCGCGCCGTAAAGCGCAAGGCCGTTTTCCGAAAGCATTTTTTCAAGCTCGGAAACGGGACAAGCGATTACGCGCTGGCGGAAAATCGCGCCCATGGTTGCCCGCGCGGTCTTGGGGTTATATAGATCCGCGCACTCGCCCGTGAGGATAACCGCGTCTATGCCGAGGGCATTCGCCGTGCGGATAACCGTGCCGACATTGCCGGGGTCTTGCACGGTTTCAAGGACGAGCGCATTTTTTATCTCGCCATCGCCGCGCTCAGGCGCTATAGCCACGGTGAATACAGGGCCGGGACTATTCTTCATGGGGGACGCGTAATCGAAAAGCGCACTGTCGGCAACATACTGCGCCGGGGTGTCAAGGCCGTCAAGTGCTTCCGGCGCTTCGCGCCACAATACGCTTGTAACCTCTGCACCCGACATAATAGCCTCGCGCAAAAGCTTTATCCCGTCGCAAACGTACTCCCCGCGCTCGCGCCGATATTCGCCCTCGGACGCAAGCAGCCTCAGTGAGCGAATGTATTCATTTTTCCGTGATGTTATCTTTTCCATATGTATCGTGGGGAGCTGAAAACACGCTCCAAAGTGTACGCTGCAAGAATGAAAACAAAGGGCATTGCAAAGTATCTGTAGCGCGGCTGGATTTCAACGATTAAAAACGCCAGCACCGTGCCGCAGAGTATCGCCGCCGTCAAAAGCGGCACAGGCGAGGTGCTTGTTCTCTTACCCGTTATCGCCGCGCCCACAAGGATAACGCAGGATGCGGCGGAAAGGCAAAACGCGCCCGTACTGATAATATACTCATAAGAGCCGAGCGAATACACCATTTCGGTAATATTCACGCCCTGTGCCGTTACAAAAAGCTCATTTATCCCGCCGAGGGTAAATGTAGTATCTTCCATGCTCGCCCAAAGATATCTAAGCTTTTTATCAAAAAACGCAAGCCAGCCCGAACCCTCGGCAAGCTCGTTTGCGATTATCCGGCGCACTTCTTGCGTGCGCGCGACAGGGTCGGCAAGGTTCAATGCGTATACATACTTATCCGAAATCGTTCCCCCGCTTTCCATGTCAAGCCCGACAACGAGCTTCCATTCGGGAACGGAATTGCCTATCCCGTGCGGCGCATAGCCGAGCACGCCGAGCACAAGCTCAGTCAGCCACTGAAAGGCAAAATATGAGCCGACAACTGCCGCCAAGGTCAAAAGAATGCTCGCACCCGCGCGGCGTGTAGGCCGGGCGATAAACGCCCAAACGGCAACGCACAGCACTGCCGCAACTATTATAGTCCCTTCCGGGCGCATGAGATTCGCCAAAGCGAGCAGCACTCCCGCGAATATGCTTCCCCACAGCGACCTTGCTTCAACGAGCACGGCAACACCGAAGAGAATGAAGAAAAGCGAAATATGCTGATTTGTCAAGACGGAGCTTTGGGTAATTGACCCAGGATACACGGCAAGCATAAGCGCTGAGGCCGTAGCACAGGGCTTTGAGGTAAAATGCGCGGTAATGCGGTAGGTGAAATACACCGTCCCCACACTCCACACGACATTTAGAAGCTTCAACGCCGCCATTGAATGCGTAAGCTTAATTATAAGCGCTTCATACAAAACAAAGGGAATTTGATACTGCCACCAAGAAAAATACCCCTCGGTAACATCCGCCCAGCTGACATCGCCGTTTGCGGTATCCTGCGCCACGGAATACAAAAGCCCGAAATCACTTATAGGCTCGGTGGGCACAATAAAAACATACCACACGCGAAGCGCGGCGGCAAGCAGCAGCACCGCAGCCAAGCTCGCACGCTCAAAGCGCCTTGCCTTGAATATAAGCCAAAACACCACACCCAAAAGGGCGATTGCGGCAAGGGCTTTCACTATGCTTTGGAAAGAGGACGCAAGCTGTGCCGCTTTTATAACGGATACGTAGGCAAAAAACGCGGCCGACAGCGCATAAACCGCCGCCTCGATATATTTACCCGCCGCCGTGGGGCGCTCCGGCACGCGCAGAGCAGCGCCGCCGAAAAAGAGCTTTTGTCCCATTGATTACTACCTCAGTTTTTAAGAAGTATATCCGCTATGCGCTCGCACGCGTGGCCGTCACCGTAGGGGTTCGCGGCCACAGACATGGCACGGTACGCCTCTTCGTCAGTCAGCAAGCGCTTAAACTCCCTGTAAATTGTCTCCTCTTCCGTGCCGACAAGGCGGAGCGTTCCGGCGGCAATGCCCTCGGGGCGCTCGGTCGTATCGCGCATGACAAGCACGGGCTTGCCCAGCGCGGGTGCTTCTTCCTGAATGCCGCCGCTATCCGTGAGAATGAGGTGACAGCGCGCCATGAAGTTATGGAAATCCAAAACATCAAGCGGCTCTATAATGTGTATTCTGTCGCACCCGCCCAGCTCTTCCTCCGCCGCGCGGCGTACAACGGGGTTCATGTGAATGGGGTAAACGGCTTTAACATCCGGGTGCTCGTCTATAATGCGGCGAATCGCGCGAAACATCTGATGCATCGGCTCGCCGAGGTTTTCTCTTCTGTGCGCCGTGATGACTATTAAGCGGCTGCCCGCCGCCCAGTCAAGCTCCGGGTGGGTATAGTCCTTGCGCACCGTGGTTTTAAGCGCGTCAATGGCGGTGTTGCCGGTTACGTACACGCTTTCCGCGCGCTTACCCTCGCGAAGTAAATTCTGCTTGGATATCTCGGTGGGTGCAAAGTTAAACTGCGATATAACACCGACAGCCTGGCGGTTAAATTCCTCCGGGTAGGGGGAATAGACATCGTATGTACGAAGCCCCGCTTCCACGTGTCCCACGGGAATCTGCAAGTAAAAACAGGCAAGCGCCGTGACAAAGGTGGTGGATGTATCTCCGTGAACAAGCACGACATCCGGCCTTACCTCTTCCAGCACCGCTTTTATACGCTGAAGAATATTTGTTGTTATATCGAAGAGATCCTGCCGCTCTTTCATAATGGAGAGGTCATAATCCGGCACAACGGAAAAGGCTTCAAGCACCTGATCGAGCATCTGCCGATGCTGCCCCGTGACGCACACGGTCAGCTCAACGCCGTCTCTTTTTTTCAGCTCATTCACGAGCGGGCACATTTTAATGGCTTCGGGGCGTGTCCCGAAAACCAGCATTATCTTTTTCATATAATACCTTTACAGCGTATAGGCGCTGCCGTCCGTTATTATTCCGCGCGTATCAAGCACGAGCTTTCCTTTAAGGCGCTCCGTTGCATTTCTAATCTCGCTGTGACCCACGAGCAAAACAACAAGCTCCGCTTTGGAAAGAAACTCATCGAGTGTGGCGCACTGGGATTCGACTTTACCCATTGCTACCATCGGGTCATACACCGTCGGCGCGGGCAAGCCGTGCTTTTCGATGACTTCAAGCAGCTGCAAGGTCGGGCTTTCGCGCGTATCGTCCACATTTTCTTTATACGTAAGCCCGTAAAGGCCGACGCGGGAGAGATCTTCAATCCCGTTTTCGCGCATAATGCACTCGATGCGGTTAAGCACATATTCCGGCATGGAAGAGTTTATCTCGCGCGCTTTGCGTATAAGCTGCGCTTCCTCCGGGAAATCGCCCACCAAAAACCAAGGGTCAATGGATATGCAGTGTCCACCGACACCGGGGCCGGGCTGGAGAATGTTTACACGCGGGTGTTTGTTGGCAATGCGGATAACCTCGCCCACATCCATGCCGCCCTTGCGGCAGATCTTGGCAAGCTCATTTGCAAAGGCAATGTTAATATCGCGGAAGGTGTTTTCGACAACCTTTGTCATCTCAGCGGTTTTAATGTCGGTTATGACAATATCGCCTTGGCAGAATGAGAGATAGGTATTCTTGATAATCTCGCCCGTCTCGGCATCGTCACAGCCGATAGTACGGGAATTATGTATAAGCTCATTGAGCATATTGCCGGGGATTATACGCTCCGGCGCGTGAGCAAGGTGCACGTTCTTCCCGCTCTCGGCCACCACGGGACGCACCTCGCGGTCAATAGTCCCCGGGGAAACCGTGGACTCCACAACTATTACAGCGCCGTCGTTGCAGTGGGCAAGGACATGACGGAGCGCGTCCACTATCGCCGTTGCGTCAACCTTTTTGCTGTCGGCAAGATACGGCGTAGGCACGGTTATGATATAGAAATCCTCTGCCGGATAATCACAGCGGAAATTGATGTTCCCGCTCTCGCGAGCAGCGGTAAAAAGCTCCGGCAGCCCTTTTTCCTCAAAGGTCACATCGCCCCGACTGAGCTTATCCACCGTCTCCTGCCTGTGGCCTACTGCCTCAACCTGCACCCCGTGAGATGCAAGCATCAGCGCCGTCGGCAGCCCGATATATCCCGTTCCCACAACACAAACTTTCATAATGATTCCTCTCTTTGCTATTCTAGTGAAGAGTTTATACCATATTCGCTTAAACGTCAACCAGCTTTTTCTTATACCATTCCATTTTACTCATATCTATCAAAGCACCAAGCTCTGTCATAGATTTCTGCGTTTGAGCATGGTACGGCGTAAATGTCAGTTCTCCAAACACAGGATATCCGTTTTCTTCATAAAAGTCAACTCTTACAAAGGGAAAATCAGCAGAAAGCTTTCTCGCCGCTTCGATCATTTCTTTTAAGCAAGACGGCCATTCATATGTTTGTTCGCTTGCTTCCCCCTCCAGCTCATGCCTATCTTTCAAGTCGATATCAACAAATACTTCATTGTATTTTCCCGAACTACCATACCTGTCCCAAAGCACCAAAACATACTTAGGTTCACCATGAAAGCAATAGAATTTATAATCGGTGGGTACCTTATAGCCTTCCTTAGAATGCAAAAGCTTTTCACATATTATCTTCTGTGGTGTTATATATGCAAACATATCTCCTGATATTTTAAAAAAAGATCTTGTGAAAGCCGCTGACTTCTTTAAAGTCTTTATTGCTTTGTTTACATCAAACTCCTCCGATTTCCTTTTGAACACATGGTTTGAGTATCCATTTGACACTTTCATTACAAATTCATCAGGTAAAGCATCCCAAGGCACATCATCAAGAGAATCCCACACACCGTACAATTCGTTTAAATACTGTTCGCAGCCCTTTTCCTTAAGGTACTCTCTGACAGTATACTTATTATAGCACTTTGCAACCGTACTGCTTTTATTATAAATATTATATTTAAGCCATTGCATTTTGTCAAAGAAAGATGTGGGATTTTGCAAATCAACAGAGCTTTCATATGGCACATTTTGACGTTTTAGCTGAGCATTCGCATTTTTCTGCGGTCCGGTAGCTCTGAGCATTGCTGCCCAATATAATCCTTTCAAGTCATTATACGCAATAGACAGCATATCATATATATCCCATACAACTTGGCTTTTTTTTAGCTCACCTTTAATCTTTTTCCATACCTGCATAATCTCACATCCGTTTCTATTTTAATGATTTATACCATATTATTATCGTTCTTAATCTGCTCTTTCTTGCAAACTCTCATAAGATACCACCAATATGCAAATCCCGAGATGGCATACACCAGTGTTGTACCTATTGCAATCCCGTAAACTCCGAGCTTTTTTATAAAGAAGCAGTCCAAACAAGTCTGCACAAGGCACGATCCCGCCGCCATATAAAGATTAAACTTTGTTTTTCCCAGTGCAGGGAGCATATTCATGGGGAACATACGTATACACCCGTTCATGGCATTCATCGCCCAAAGCATATATGTCATCGGTATCGCATCTACATATTTTTGACCATACAATAGTTTTATTGCAAACGGGGTAAGCACCGCGCCTACCATTGCCGCAAATAAAACAAAGCAGAAATTAAAAATACCTATACGTACAAGTTTTTTCTTTATTTCTCGCCAATCCGTCATTTGTGCAATAACAGGAAAAAAATAAATATTAACAGAGCTTGCGACAAGCAATAAAAGCTGAGGGAAAACACCGGCAATGCGGAAATTAGCCGTAATTATCTCGTCTTTTATAAGCTGATTGACTAAAAATGTTTCATTTGCAGGCATCATCTCGCTGAACATACGCGCCGCCATCAGCGAAAGTCCCATAGCCAAAAATGCTTTTTTCTCCGTTTTTTCTATCTGAATCGTTTCTGCTCCGTAAAAGCACTTATACACAAACACACCCAGATAGAAAAACACCGCAATAACCGCAATATACCTTGCGTATATCAGCCCCATCGTTCCGACTGCAAGTAACAAAACAATGCTGAATACACACAGGCACAACGACATTATTATACCGGCATTGGCATATCTCTTATTCTCTCGTCGTGTTCTGACATAGCACGCAAGAGTATCATAAAGAAAATACAGAGGCTGATACAAGAGCAGCGCCCAAATGTATTTTCTTGCTCCGGGAAAGGGTATATCCGCAAACGTAATAACTATGCACAGCAACAGCGATGCCGCAAATTGCGCAGATCCGCCCCATAAAAAAGCCAGCTTTACAAAGCTTTTCTCCCTTCCCTTTGAATCGTTTGATGCACAAAACTTCAACAAAGCCGCAGCCAGCCCAAGCCCTGCAATAAGACCGATATAAGTAAATAAGTTATCCGCATAGGAGACATACGCATATTCCGTTTTATCTACAAGTCTTGCAATAACTATACTTGATACCATAGTTATTGCACGGCATAAAAAGCTTCCGGTAAGAATATGCAAAAAGCCGTCTTTTATAAGCTGTTTAGTTTTTATAAAAACATTCGACATTATGCCCTCAAATCATGCTTATTCTGGAGTAATTTCACTCTTTTATTGTTTTTTCACTCAAATCTTTCACAACTGTATCGACTCTGTGCACCCAAAGGTTTTCTCTCAGTAGAGCCTTTTTACCATTCTCTCTATAATGAAAATAACGGCTTTCATCGTTAATCATACGTTTTATTGCCTCTGCAAATCCTTGTGGAGTATTACGGGCAACAATTCCCAAATTATAACGTTCAATAATTTCATCCATTGCTTGCTCATCCGCAACTACCATGGGCAATCCATAACTCATATATTCAAACACTTTTATAGATACAGCTATCTTATTATATGCATTTCCCCGTTTAGGTGCTAAAGCAACAGCGCACTCATCATACAGCGGTTTTAATGCCTCTCCTGACACATGATAAACTTCCAACCACGTCGCAGTTTTATATGGATGCTTGAATGATTCCCACTCATTCTTGCGTGTTACAACAACTAATTTGTATTTACATTCGTTTTTGTTCAATATACCATAGGCATCAAGAAGAATATCTACGCCGTATACATCAGATACTCCTCCGACATAAATACCTTTTTTATTCAGCATTTTCCTTTCCGGCAAAAAGTTTTCGCCCGCCGGAGGTAAAAGCCGCATATCTTTGTAAGAAAACAAATTTTTGCCAGGTTCAGACGAAAGATAAACTACATCTATACACTTGAGTACATGATCAGTTTTTCTCTGTCTGTAATCAAGGTACAACTCCTTTATTGAATTAATTAAACCCGTTCTTCTCGGAAAAAGCTCCGGGAACTTGCGATAATAATCGCGTATAAAATACCCGATAGGTATGCCCATGCGGTGTATGCGTTTTATAAGGCGGATATCGCAGTCAAGCATTATTGCGCCCGTAGGAGATTCTATATAGCAGATATCCGGTTTTTCGGAATTTAACCATGAGTTAATCTCCGCCACATTCTTTTTGCGCTCTTTGCGGCAGTCGTTACCGTCACTCCCGCAAAGGAGCTTAACCTCGTGCCCTCTCTCCAAAAACGCTTTGTACATTTTCTGCGGTCTTACCGAACTGCCGGAATCCGCACGGCTGAAATCGGCAAAACATATATACAACACTTTCATACTTTTCTTCATCTCCCTACCGCCCGCTCAAGCTCGTGCGTGATTTTTTGCGCAACGGAGGCGGGGGCGAATCTATTATACGCCGAGGCGGCTATTGCCGCGCGATCAAAGTCGGCTGAATGCGCGCGCATACGCTTCATTGCTTCGGCAAGGCTGTTTACATCGTCCACATCGACCATGAGACCGTTTTCGTCATTCACAAAACCCTCGGTGCCGCCGCAGCGCGTGGCGATAACGGGCACACCGGCCGCCATTGCCTCGGCATACACAACGCCGAAGGTTTCATGGCGACTTGCAAGGACAAAGCAATCGCTTCGATTAAGCTCCCGGGCAAACTCCTCGCGCCTGAAAGCGCCGAAGGTATGCACCTTTTCATCAAGGCCGAGAGCGCTTATCTGCCGCTTGATATTATCAAGCTCCGCGCCGCCGCCCATGATGAGAAGCTCGCAATCCGGCTGCGATTCATTGAGAACGGCAAAGGCATCGACCAGCACATCAAAGCCTTTTCTGCGCTCGGCATGACCGGCGGAGACAAAGCGAAAGGGCGCGCCCTCTTCACGCACAGCGGGCGCGGGGAAAAAGACATCCACATCCACAATATCGTCCACCACCGCCGCGTCCACGCCGGTATACTTTTTTATCTGCCGCGCCAATGCGGGGCTTACGGCGATAACGGAAGCGGCATTGGAATAGACATATTTCATCATATCGCTTTGCCGCACGGCCTTTTCATCGTCCATTATGCTTGATGCGTGCTCGGTCACGACAAAGGGTATCCCCGCTTCCTTGCACGGGGCAACAACACTCTGCGCAGTGTCGGCAAAGTGAACGTGAACAACATCGGGCTTGCCGCACTCCGCTATGACGCGCTTGAGCACGGCGGCAAAGCCGCGCTCGGCAAGCTTACTGCGGACTTTATCGGCAAAAGGCCCCATTGGGAAATTATATTCATACACGGCCAAGCCGTCTTTTTCATGCCGCCAAAGCCCCCAGCGCCGCCAACGGCGCACCGAGCGCATATCAAGCGCGGCGAAAACGACCTTATGCCCGATTCCGGCCAGCGCCTTGGCTTGGTCAAGCTGAAAATTGCCGTTGCCGGGGTATTTTTCCGACGGGCAGCCGTAGGATACTTCGAGAATGTACACTCGCTCACCGCTTTCCGTCCCGCTCGTACACGGCGTTTATAACATCCATATACTCAAGGGCTTTTTTGCTGTAATCGTAATAATCTTCTACATATTTGCGCGCTTTTTCACCCGCATCCGCGAGCGCCGTGGGCATGAGATTTACCGCTTTTTCAAGCTGCGCGGCAAAATCATCGACATTATCAGGCTCAAAAAGCCAGCCGTTGCCGCAATCGGTGCGGGCAGCATTGAGGTTATTATTCTCCGACAAAACGGGCACGCCGCAAGCTTCCATGTCGAAGAAATTGAGACTTGCCTGCTTTGCGATAAGGCCGATATCGGCGGCTTGATAGAACGAAGCAAGTGCTGAATACTTCTGCGTCGGGAAGCGGAGCACCCTGTAGGGGCTTTCCGCCATGCGCTTTTCCACACTCTCGCCGTATTCACCCGTGGCGTTGCCGATAATGAGATAAACAAGCTCCCGCTCGGTGTTTATTTTGCGGTTCATAAGCTCGGCAAGGAGCATTCCGCCCTTGGATTCGTCAAGCTTTCCGGCAAAGAGGATGACGAGCGCATCTTCCGAAATGCCGTTTTGCCGCCTGAACTCTTCGCGCGCGGCCTTGTCCGGGTGGAAAAGCAGCATATCCGAGCCGTAGGAAATCCACGGCGCAAGGCGAAGCGGCACACCGAGACAGCGCTCAACATAGTCATCATTCATAGCGCGGATAACGGGAATCTCGTTTTTGACGATAATGGGCGCGATAAAGCGCTTATAATACGCGCGGTAAAACTTTCTCAGCGGATTCTGCGAGGCCATTTCGACCATGTGATTATCCATCACCATGGGGCAGCACAGCTTTTTTCTGTGCCGCAAGAGCCACATACCCACGGCAGTGTCATTACCGTGAACATAGAGGATATCCGGATTGAGAGAATTAACAAAATCGGCCATATTGCCCTTGAAAATCGCCCTGCCGCTGACATACGCCCAAATAGGCAGGCGGATTATCTTCACGCCGTAGCGCTCTTGATAATCCCTGTCGCGCTCGGCGATATTATCGCGGCCGAAAAAGCTCGTAAGATAGTCGGGCATTTTGTCAAGCTCGGCGGTGACAATATAGGTTTCGTGCCCCATGCGGGCAAAATACTTGGAGAGGATATTTATTTTATAGCCCGCATCCGGGTGAAAAAAGTCCTCAATCTGCACGATTTTCATATTATATCCTCCGATTCTCCGCTGTCAGCGGAAT
>CAYRPD010000024.1:0-14990 GCA_964426095.1 uncultured Oscillospiraceae bacterium
TCGGGTGGTGGTGGGTTGCTTTTATGGCGTTATTGCTGATAGTTATGCGCGTCCTGGAGAACCATTTCCTTGACCTTGAGCAGACGCACCTTGGTGGAGTTTTCGTTTTCTTCAAGCTTCATGGAGATATACTTGATATTCCCCTCAAGCTCGGGAATCATAACGTACTCCAAGGCGTTGACGCGGCGGCGGGTTTTCTCTATCTCCTCCGCGAGCAGCTGCATGGTCTTTTCAACCTGCGCCAGCTCCAGCATATCCTCAAACACCTTTGCAAGCTTATCCAGCGCGTCATCCAACTCGCCGGAGGTCTGCGCAAAGCCGTAGGGGTAAATCTCGCTGGGGTCGTTGCTCTTGGTTTTGAACGAATATTCCGGGACATTGACGCTCATGATGTTCTTAAACGACATACCCAGCTCCACGCTTTGGCGCGGGTACATGAGCGCCTGTTCAAGCATCTCCGGCGACATTATGGAGCTTGCCACCTGCAAAGAGCCGAACGCCGCTGTCAAGCCCTCTTCAACGCGGCTTCTCAAAACCTTGTTGAGCTTGACTACGTCCATAAACTGCCGCATAAGCTCATCGCGCTTATCCTTGAGAAGCTTATGGCCGCGTCTTGCGGTTTTCAAGCGCCCCTTGAGCTGGTTGAGCACCATTCTTGTCGGGGTTATTGCAGTACCTGCCAAAAAGCATCACCTCCGTTTTTCAAAATTGATGTAGGGTTTTGCGGGGTTTCGGTGTTACTTCTTGGGCATATACTTGTCTATCATTTCGGGCTTGATACGCTTGAGCTCGCGGCGTGGGAGTATGCTCAAAAGCTCCCAGCCGATGTTGAGGGTTTCCTCAATGGAGCGGTTGGCGTTGTTGCCCTGGCTGACATAGACTTTTTCAAATTCATCGGCAAACTTGGCAAAGAGCTTATCATCGTCGGAAAGAGCGGCTTCGCCCAATATCGTCATAAGCTCCTTTGCGTCCTTGCCGCGAGAGTAGGCGGCAAAGAGCTGGTTCATAGTGCCGGCATGGTCCTCGCGGGTCTTGCCCTCGCCGATGCCCTTGTCCTTCAGACGGCTCAGGCTGGGCAGCACGTCCACGGGGGGCACGATGCCCTTGCGGTGCAGCTCACGGGAGAGGATAATCTGCCCCTCGGTGATGTAGCCGGTAAGGTCGGGGATGGGGTGGGTCTTGTCGTCCTCGGGCATGGTGAGGATGGGGATCATGGTGATAGAGCCCTTCTTGCCCTGGCGGCGGCCTGCGCGTTCATAGAGCGTGGCAAGGTCGGTGTAAAGATAGCCGGGGTAGCCGCGGCGGCCGGGGACTTCTTTCTTTGCCGCAGAGACTTCACGCAGAGCCTCGGCGTAGTTGGTGATGTCCGTCATGATGACGAGCACCTGCATTCCCTTTTCAAAGGCAAGGTACTCTGCCGCCGTGAGCGCGACACGCGGCGTGGCGATACGCTCAACCGCAGGGTCGTTTGCGAGGTTGGAGAAAACCACGGTACGGTCGATAGCGCCGGTGCGGCGGAAGTCATTAATGAAGTATTCGCTTTCTTCAAAGGTGATACCGATAGCGGCAAACACAACGGCGAACGTTTCATTATCGCCCAAAACCTTGGCCTGGCGCGTAATCTGCGCGGCAAGGGCGGCGTGGGGCAAGCCGGAGCCGGAGAATATAGGCAGCTTCTGGCCGCGGACGAGGGTGTTAAGCCCGTCAATGGTGGATACGCCCGTCTGAATAAACTCGGCGGGGTATGCGCGCGCGGCGGGGTTCATGGGGAGACCGTTGATGTCCATGTGCGCATCGGCGAGGATTTCCGGGCCGCCGTCAATGGGCTGACCCATGCCGTTGAATACACGGCCGAGCATATCCTCGGAAACGGCAAGCTGCTGCGGGTGGCCGAGGAAGCGCACCTTGGTTTCGGCAAGGTTGATGCCCTGCGCGGATTCAAAAAGCTGAACCACGGCGCGGTTGCCCTCTACTTCAAGCACCTTGCAGCGGCGCACTTCGCCGTTGGGTAATTCAAGCTCGCCAAGCTCATCATAGGTAACGCCTTCGACGTTATCGACTATCATAAGAGGGCTTGCTATCTCTCGTATGGTCTTATATTCCTTAATCATGCTTCCTCACCTCCGGCTATAACAGCCTCGATCTCCGCCTTCATTTCGGCGGCAATCGCGTCGTAATCGGCTTCAAAGGTTGCGGCATCGGCCATCTTCGCGCGGCCTATCTTCTCGCGCGCGTCAATGGTGAAGAGTGCGTCCATGTTCGCGTTCTTATCGAGCGCGGCACGGCAGAGCGCATCGTAATTGAGCACCGTATCCAAAAGCCTGAACTGCTTTTTGTAGGAAGAGTATGCGTCCTCATCGACAAAGGCGTTCTGCTGCAAGAAGTCCTCGCGGATCATCTTGGCCGTCTCCATGGTCAGGCGGTCTGCGGGGCTGAGTGCATCCTGACCGACGAGGCGGACGATTTCCTGCAGCTCGCTCTCCTCCTGGAGAATGTGCATGGCCTTTTCACGGTTTTGCATATACTTTTCGCCGAACTGCTCGGTGTACCAGCCGCGAAGCGTGTCAAGATACAGCGAATACGAGGTCAGCCAGTTGATTGCCGGGAAGTGACGGGCGTAAGCAAGGGAAGAGTCAAGCGCCCAGAACACCTTGACGATACGCATCGTCGCCTGGGAAACAGGCTCGGAAATATCGCCGCCCGGAGGGGAGACAGCGCCGATAGCCGTGACCGAGCCTTGGCGGTCATCCTGACCCAAGCACTCGACAACGCCTGCGCGCTCATAGAACTGAGAAAGACGGCTGGCAAGGTAGGCGGGGTAGCCCTCTTCGCCGGGCATCTCTTCAAGACGGCCGCTCATTTCACGAAGAGCCTCTGCCCAACGGGAAGTGGAGTCAGCCAAAACGGCCACGTCATAGCCCATGTCGCGGAAGTACTCGGCGATGGTGATACCGGTGTAGATAGACGCTTCACGCGCCGCAACCGGCATATCCGAGGTGTTGGCGATGAGCACGGTGCGCTTCATAAGAGGCTCGCCGTTGCGCGGGTCTTTCAGCTCCGGGAACTCCATGAGAACGTCCGTCATCTCGTTGCCGCGCTCGCCGCAGCCGATGTAGATAACGATATCAACGTCCGACCACTTTGCAAGCTGGTGCTGCACCACGGTTTTGCCCGAGCCGAACGGGCCGGGAACGGCCGCCGTGCCGCCCTTGGCAATGGGGAAGAGCGTGTCGATTATACGTTGGCCGCTGTTCATCGGGCGGCTGGGAACGTACTTTTTGGCGTAGGGGCGCGCGATACGCACCGGCCAACGCTGCATCATGGTGAGCTTATGCTCGCTGCCCTTTGCGTCACGCAGGACGGCAACAGTGTCCGTCACGGTGAAGTCACCGGCTTCGATGCTGACGATTTCGCCGGAGAGAGAGGGGGGCACCATGATTTTGTGGTTAATGGCGCTCGTTTCCTGCACGGTGCCGATAACGTCACCGGCGGAGAGCTTGTCGCCCACCTTGGCCACGGGCACGAAGCTCCAAAGCTTGGTGCGGTCAAGGGCGGGCACGTCCGTGCCGCGGGTAATGGAGTCGCCGGTGAGGCGGCGCATTTCGGGCAGGGGGCGCTGAATGCCGTCATAGATATTGTCGAGCATACCCGGTCCAAGCTCAACGGACATGGGCATACCCGTCGTCTCCACCACAGCACCCGGCCCGAGGCCGGAGGTCTCTTCGTAGACTTGGATGGAGGCGCTGTCACCGGTCATGTTAAGTATCTCGCCTATCAGGCGCTGAGAGCCGACACGCACAACGTCAGATACGTTAGCGTCTGCCAAGCCCTCCGCCACGACAAGCGGACCGGATACCTTGGTTATAGTTCCGCTCATAGATAGAAGGTTCCTTTCTATGTAGAATGAGGCAGGCACGGCGAGGATAGGCCGTGTGCCGAATAAGGGGACGGGCGAAAATCAGTCGCCCAGGATGTTTGTGCCGACGGCTCTTTCCACGGCGGCGCGAAGCGCCGTCTGACCCAAGCCGATGCTGCCCTCCCTGCCGGGGATGAGGATGATGGCGGGGGTGGGGCTGTCTTTGAATTTCGCGATTTCTTGCGTGAGATCCTGCGCCAAGGTCTCTTCAATGTAGATTATGGCGTAATCGTCACTCTCGCGGGTGATAGAGCGCAGTATGCGCCCGGCTTCGTCTGCCGTGGCGGCGGGGAAGGTTTCAAGGCCGAGTGCCTTAAAGCCCATGACCGTGTCGCTGCCGCCGATGACTGCAATTTTAAGCATACATATCACGCAGCCTTTCTCTTATAGCGTCGGGCGCGATGCCCGCGAGGCGGCCTGTGAGAATCATGCGCACGGCGGTGATCTCGTTTTCCACGGCGGCGAGATACGCGATGAGCGCTTCCACGCCGTAGCTTACAAGCTTGGCCTTTTTGAGATAGGTGTTCACGGCGTTGTCGCAGGCAAGCTCAAAGCTCGTCATGCTGCCGCCGGAAGCGGCTTCCGCGCCGCAGGCTGCGGCCTCGGCAAGAAGAGAGTTGTTGAAAAGTGCCGCTATCGCCTCGCCGTCACCGGCGGAGATTATCCTGTCGCAGCTCACGCTGCCGCCGGGGATGAGCGCTTCTTGGAGAAACCCGGCGCTCTTGCCCATGCGCAGGGTACGCACGGCGCTTTTGAGGTTGGCGCTGTCGATGAGCACTTGTGCATAGCCGAGGAGAAATTCGCTCTCGCTCGCCTGTGCCAAGGCGCACAGCTCGGCAAAGTACGCTCTGTCGAGGATGAAATCGGCAAGCTGGGGGTTTGCCGTGCGGGCAAGGACACCCTTGGCCTCTTCGATAGCCGCGGCGTAGGCTGCGGGCAGCTCGCTCAAACGCTCCTCGGCGTAGATACGGGCGAGCACATCGGGGGCAACGCGCCCGGAGGCGCTTAAAAGCCTTGCCGCATCTTGGCCGACAGCCTCGGCCTTTATGAGTGCTTTTGCATTGTGGTAATCGTATTTGAGCTTAAAGGCATCCACCACGCTCTTGTCCGGCGCGAGCTTTTCAAGCTCGGCAAAGACCTCATCGCGGTGAGAGGATAGATAAGCTTCTATCTCCTTTGCGCTCATTGCGGACATATCGGCGTAGCCGCAGTCCGTCAGAAGCTTTGCGCATTCGTCAAAGCTTGCCGCGTCGAGCATACGCTCTGCGCGATCATAGCTTAAAAGCTTCACTTCGCGCGCTCTGAGCATAGCCGACAGGCACAGGTACGCTTCTCTGTTAGTTGACAATGTATTCCCTCCCTATATGGGGATGTGCGCGGCGCGCCGTCATGCGAAAAGGAGCTTTGCAACGTCGGAGGACATTTCCGAGCGGGCAAGCTCAACCAAAAGCTCGGCCGTGCAGTTGACCTCTACGCTGCCGCGGCGGAGAAGAAGCCCGCCGGCAAAGTCACCCTCGGCATCGGACAGCGTAAGCGCCCCGCCGGAAAGGAGCGCGTTGGCGCTCTTAACGACCTCTTGGCCGACAGCGGCCTTGTCGCGCGCGTTGAGAACGATTTCCTCGTCCCCCGTGACGGCGGCCTTGGCCGCAAGGCGCGCGAGGAACGCCGTATACTCGTCCTTAGGCAGTGCCAGCACGGCTTCCAGGGCTTTGTCGAAAGCCTCGGCCACCATTTGCTGCTTGACGGCCAGCACGCCCTTTTTCGCCTCCATACGGGCGATGCGATCCATGCTGTCTACTCTGTCTTGGCATTCGTTCACGCCTGCGCGAATCTTGTCGCGGTAGAGCGCCTTGGCCTTGGCATCGTATTCCGCCCGGATACCCGCGCACTGCAGCTCGCTT
Source organism: uncultured Oscillospiraceae bacterium (assembly GCA_964426095.1). Taxonomy (GTDB): domain Bacteria; phylum Bacillota; class Clostridia; order Oscillospirales; family Oscillospiraceae; genus Limivicinus. The sequence continues at coordinate 5,818 of CAYRPD010000024.1, forward strand.
TGAGCGAGGATCGCGTCGGCTTGCTCCTTAGCGTCGGAGCGGATATGCGCGATTATTTTTTCAGTGCCTTTCATAGTATCTCCTGTCTAAGTTTAATAATCAGATGGTGATGCCGGAGAGCATCATGAAGGATGCGAGAAGAGAAAGAATGGCGTAGAACTCAACGGTGATGCAAAGGATCATGCCCTTGGACCAGTCATCGGGCTTCTTGGCAAGAATGTTGACGGAAGCGGCCGCGACCTTGCCCTGTGCGATAGCGGAAAGCAGACCGCCGAACGCGATGGGAAGGCAAGCCATCATGACCTGCAAGCCCTGCTGCACGCTCATATCAACGGAGAGCTTGGAGAACGCCAAAAACCAAATAACAAAGCCGTAAAGACCCTGCGTGCCGGGGATAACCTGAAGAATCATCGCCTTACCGAACTTGCTGGGATCCTCGGAAACGAGACCTGCGCCCGCTTCACCGGCGATGCCGGTGCCCTTTGCAGAACCGATGCAGGCCAAGAAACCGGCCAAGCCTGCGCCGAGAAGACCGATAGCGTAACCGCCGATAGCATTCAGAAATTCCATTTTAATTTCCTCCTAATTGTGTTTTTGTTGGGTTTGTTGATTATGTAAAAATATTTAATTTTCTTTGGCGCGGACGAATTTGCTCTTAATCCGCAGCGGGTCAAAGGGCTTGCCGCCGTCCTCATAGAACTTGCCGAAGAACTCCAAGCACTGCAAGCGCAGGTCATGCACAAAGCAGCCGAGCAGGTTCAAACCGAAGTTGAGGGCTTGACCGATGAGGAAGATGAGCAAAAACACGATAAACGTGAACACGTTTACGCCGGAAGATGCGGCCGGCATGGCGGCAATGGTGTTGAAAACCTGCGCCACGACGCTGCCCGCGAGCATGAGCGCCATGATACGCGAGTAGGAGAGAATGTCTCCAAACCAGCCGGTGAGCGTGTTATAAATGCAGCTGAACGCCGCCGTGACCTTGCCGAAGCCCTTTGCCCCGCGCCCGGCTCCGAACAAGAGAGCCACCGTGCCGATAATGAGCACGACAAGGCCGGGGGTGTAGAGAGCGTCCGTAATGCCCAGAAGCTTCAGCCCTGCCATGATGCCGCCGATGAGAATGACCCACAAGGGTGCTTCCTCAAAGAGCCCGTCTACGATGTGGCCGCGCTTGGCTTTGAGATAAAAGCTGACGACCATGCCGCAGTTTAAGTGGATAACGCCGAGCACCATAGCGCCGTAGAGCACAACGGAGCTGTTCTCAACCGGGCTGAACAGGTACGGCAGACCTTCCCACGTGCTTGCGGGGTTGAACATATGCACGAGCTGATACGGCGCATCGCCGAAGAAGCCGCCCGTGAGCGCGCCCATGACGAAGGTGGATATCCCGCCGTACAAGAGAAGCTGACAGAACGCCAGCGACCCGCCGCGCGGCTTGAGCTTGGACAGCGCGACTATCGCCGCGGCCACCATCAAAAGCCCGTAGCCCATGTCCGCCATCATAAGTCCGTAGAAAATGATGAAGAACGGTGCCATAAGGGGGTTGGGGTCAACCGAGCCGTAGGCCGGAAGAGAGTACATATTCGTGACCATGTTAAGGGCATTTGTCACTTTATTATTTTTAAGCGACACGGGGACTTTTTCGTATTCGTCCTCTATAGGATCGCTCGTTTCCCACGCGCAATCGTATTTATCGAATACGCGGGCAAGCTCTTCTTCGCGCTCGGCGGGCATCCAGCCGGTGAGCAGGAGCGTGCTGTCCGTGCCGTAAAGACGGCTTTCGCCCTCGGCTATGGCAAGCTTTGTGCTTATGCGGTCATGCGCCAGCTTAAGCTCATCCCTGTGTACGCTCTCTCCGCGTATGCTCTCCTCGCACGAGGCTTTTTCGCTTTCCAGCTCTTGAAGAGCACTTTCGGCGTTCGAGAGGGTTTGGCGCGCGGTGGTGCTCACTCCGGCAAAGCCGGCAAGCGTGAACCCCTGCGTGCGCAAAACTTCCTGCACGGCGGAAAGCCCTTCCTTGATGCACACCACGGCAACATAGCGATTGAGCTTATCCTCTTCCACGCGGAAAAGCTCCGCTTCCTCGCACGCGGCGCTAAGCTCCGCTTCCACCGCGTCCAAGTCGGTTTTCACGGGGAATGTGCCGAGGAGCACATTTGCCCGCTGCGTGCCTTCCATGCCGAGAGGAATGTCAAGCTCCAGCCAAGGCTTTACGGATTCCGCAAGCGCCTTTTGCCGCCCCTGTTCGGCGCGGATGCGCTTGATGCGCTCATCCGAAGCTTCAATGGACGCGGCCAAACGCAGCGCACCCGCCAGCCCCGCCTCGTCCAGCAGAACGCCGGGGGCAACTTCGGGCGGTGCGGAAAGGAACTTAGACTTGACGGGGGAATACTCGTCCACGAGGGCTACCGCGTGAGCAAGGGAAGCCTGCTGAGATTTCAGCGTCGTAATCCCCGCGTCCTCGCGGCGGAGGAGAGATGCAAACTCGCTTGCCGCGACCTCATCGCCTATCTCCGAAATTTCCACGCAGCCAAGGCGCGTCAGCTCGCGCAAAAGCGCGTCCTTCTTCGAGCGGACAGCCAGCACAGAGAGCTTTTTCATTTTTACAATGGCCATCTTAGCTGTTCACTATCCTTTCCAATACAGTAGTTGCGGCTTGAGAAAGCTTCGCCTCGGCCTGAGCGCGAAGCGCGGCTTTGGTACCCTCAAGCTCCTTTGAAAGAGCCGATGCGGCCTGCATGGCCTTTTCATCGGCCTGACGGCGCAGCTCGGCAATTTCCGCGTCCGCCTTTTCTGCCGCGGCGGCAAGCGCCACGTCTCCGGCGGCCTGTGCGTCAATGAGCATTTGCCTTGCCTTTGCCTCGGCTTGGGCAACGGTTGCCTTCGCTTCGGCCTCGGCCTGAGTGATGCCGGTTATAGCCTCAAATGACACGCTCTCACCTCCTTTTGTATTTATTAAAGTTTTTGCTTTTTGACGGTATTGTCAAGCCCGTTTTTGTGCAAGCTTAACGATACCTTTATATTACCGCAAGTGTGCCGCAGTTTCAAGGCAAAACTGCCCTTTTTCCATGACAAAATTACTACATTCCCGAAAGATAATAAACTAACGAATTATGTACGTAATTTAAGGGTAAAAACACCTTGATTCAGGCGTAAGACACCTCAAACCGACGGCGGGAAACACCCCGTTGTCGGCTCTTGTCGGAGAGGGTGCGGCGAACACCTACCGAATAGATAGCATTATTATGTCACGGCGTTAGTTAAATGTCAAACTTTTTCGGCGTTTAAATAGTTAAATGAATTAAATTTCGGCAGTGTTGAGAAGAACGGGGCAACAGAGCCGAAGTTTTTTGACATTTTGCCGAAAAGAATTGTTCAATCAGTTGTGAAGATAAAGAAAAATTGATGAAAATGAATAAAAGAGTTAAGAAAACATAAAGAATTGGAGGAAAAACTGCCCTGCCGCGCATAATTCGTGCGGCAGGGTGAAAATGCGGTTTTGAACGCGTCAAGCCTCGGCGAGGTCAAGCTCTTGCAGATCTATGCGCTCCTGCTTGCCGGAGACGGCGTTATAGTATAGGGTGATTTCCCTGTCCCTGTCGCGGCAGGTGAGCTTATATGCGCCGGTGCTCTCGCCGTTTTCGGTGCGGATTATCACGCGCTCGGCGTTTTCAACCGTCACATTCCCCGGCGCGAGGGAGATAGCGTCACTTTCCGAAAGCTCCCACGCGGCGCTGACCTCATCGGGCGAATACGCGGACGCATTAAAGGCGCACACAGCGCCGTCATCAAGGGCGAGGGAGAGGGTTACGGCGTTATCTACAAACAGTGCGCCGTCCTGAGAGGAAACAAAGCGCATATGCGCAAAGCCGTTTGCGTTCTCGGCATTGATGAGCGTCATATCCTCGTACCCGCGCTTATCCAAAAATTCATACGCGAGCTTTTGCGCGGCGATAAGCGTGAGCGTCTCTTCGCTGACTAGCCTGCTGCGCCCCATGCTGATTACCCCCTGCGCGCCGACCGTGATGAGCGCGTCCCCCGCCGTGTAGGCTTTCAGCCCGTCCGCACCCTCATAGGAGTACGCCAGGCGCACTTCTCCCGGGCTTACGCCCGCAAACGCCGCCGCCACAGCGAGCTTTTCGGCATCGGAAAGGCGCTCCTTGCCGAGGTACGCGGCGGGAACGGTGTAGCGCTCCCCCGCTTGCCCGCTCTGCCCGATTTTAAGCGCCGTATACTGCGGAAATTCGCTTTCATAGCGCAGCAGCTCCCCGCTCACGCGGCGCGCGGCTTCAACCGACGTGCCGAGGTTTTGCAAGCGAAGCTCCTTTGTGTCCATGGTGACTTCGCCGTTATGGTAGTTTGCCTGTAGCTCCTTTAATGAATCCGACAGCGAGCGGGAAAGGGACGCAAGCGCGCTAATGTTGTCCCGCTCCGTGTTCTCTGCGCCCTCTGCCGTGCTCGCGGCGCTTAATGCGCGGCAGTACGCCGCTGTGTCGTTCAAATACCCCGAAATGCGCTCCAGCTCCTGCGTGGCAAAGGGCAGGGCGGATAAGGCGCTCTCACACGAGAGCGCGGCGGCGTAGGCATCCGCCGTGAGAATTGCGCGCATTTCCCCGTCCGTGGCGTACTCCGCCTTTTCAAGCGATGCGCGCATATTCTCGGCGGCGTTCACCGTCTCTTCCAAGGCGCTTGACGCGCTGTAGAGCGCTGCGCGCCGAAACATCGCGACATTGCGCGCGCAAACAAGCGCGTACACGCCCAGCACCGCGATAACAGCCCCCGCCGCGATTGCCGCGATGAGCGCGAGCCTTTGCCTTTTTGCTTTTGGGTTCATGCCCTTGCCCCCTCTTTTTAAAATAAAACTCTCTCTTGAAAGTATTTTCGTGAGAGAGAGTTTTTATTCGTGCGTATTTAAAGATTTTTTGTCGAATCGCGCGATTATTCGTGCGAATGTATCAGCTGAGCTTTTCGAGCGCGATGTGCAGACGGCGGAGGGTTTCCTCGCGGCCGAGTATGCGGCAGATTTCCACCGCGCCGCCGGGCGTGACCGCCTTGCCCGCTGCGGCTATGCGCACCGGCCACATGACCTTGGCGTTCTTCACGCCCTCGGCCTCGGCATAGTTAACCATCGCGGCCATGATGTGCTCATCGTCCCAAGCGGGGAGAGAAGCAAACACCGGGATAAGCGCTTCAAGCACCGTCTTGGACGAGGCTTCGTCGGACTTGGACTTTTTGTGTACAAAAAGCTCGGCAGAGTATTCGGGGAGCGTATCAAAGAAGTCCACCTTTTCGGGGATATCGGTCAAAACCTCGGTGCGCTGCTGTAAGAGAGCGGCGATATCGGCGGCGGAGTAGGCCTCATTCTTGACGCTTTGGCGGATATAAGGCTCGGCAACCCTTGCAAAGGCCTCCGGGGTCATGGCGCGGATATACTCGCTGTTGAAGTAGCGGAGCTTTTCAATGTCGAATATCGCGGGGGATTTGGATATGCCCGCGAGGTCAAAGGCCTCGATAAGCTCGGAAAGGGAGTAGATTTCGCGCTCGCCGCGCGGGCTCCAGCCGAGAAGCGCGACATAGTTGAGTATCGCTTCCGTGAGATAGCCCTGTGCCAAAAGATCCTCATACGAGGGGTCGCCGTGGCGCTTTGACATCTTGTTGTGTGCATCGCGCATAACCGGGGAGCAGTGAACATACTTGGGAATGTCCCAGCCGAAGCCCTCGTAAAGAAGGTTGTACTTGGGCGCAGAAGAAAGGTACTCGCTGCCGCGCACCACGTGCGTGATGCCCATGAGATGGTCATCCACTACGTTTGCAAAGTTATAAGTCGGCAGCCCGTCCCGCTTTATGAGCACCTGGTCGTCAAGAGTGGTGTTTTCAACGGTGATATCGCCGAAAATCTCATCGTGGAAGGTGGTAGTGCCCTCGTGGGGAATACGCTGGCGGATTACATAGGGCTTGCCCTCGGCAACCAAGCGCGCCGATTCTTCGGCGGTCATGGTGCGGCAGGAGTCGTCCGCGCGGTCAAAGTCGCCGGTGTCCTCTTCGCTGGCGGCCTTTTCGCAAAAGCAACGGTACGCATGGCCGCGCTCTACCAAAAGCTCGGCGTATTCTTTATAGAGCGGGCGGCGCTCGGTCTGTACATAGGGGCCTACGGGGCCGCCTACATCGGGGCCTTCGTCATGCTCCAAGCCGCACTGCGCCATAGTGCGGTAGATGATATCCACTGCGCCCTCGACTAAGCGGCCTTGGTCGGTGTCCTCAATGCGCAAGATGAACTTGCCGCCGTTTGCGCGGGCTATAAGATAGGTGTAGAGCGCCGTGCGGAGATTGCCTACGTGCATATATCCCGTGGGCGAGGGGGCAAAGCGCGTGCGCACCTCGTTTTTGGGGATGCACTGCTCGTGCTCGGTAAACCACTGTGTGTCCTTCATGTTGTTTTCTCCGTTCTGCCGCCGGGATAGACCCTCGGCGGCGTATTCGCTCCCCTCAACGCGCGGCCGGGGGAGATTTTTATCGTTTATTTGCCGTTACACTATAATAATTTGTATTTTTACTGTTGTCAAGTCGGAGTTAATCTGCTAAAATAGCAAAGATATAAATATATCAAATTAAAATCCCTCACTATGGGCTTTTTTAACCGGTGATTGCATTTACTGAATATTTGAGTTAATACATATCGCTTCCGGATAGGAGGAACAAAAAATGGACATCAATGCGTCTAATCCCGTCATTGCCTCTGCCGCACCCTCTGCGGCGAAGAAGGTCATGTTTTCGGGCATTCAGCCCTCGGGCGATTTGCACCTGGGCAGCTACTTGGGCGCGCTTAAAAACTGGGTGGATTTGAGCGAGGAATATAACTGCTATTACTGCATAGTGGATATGCATTCCATCACCGTCCGCCAAAACCCCGCCGAGCTTCGCCGCCACTCTATGGCGCAGCTGGCGCAGTACATCGCCTGCGGCCTCGACCCGCAGAAAAACACGCTCTTCATCCAAAGCCACGTGCACGAGCACGCGGAGCTGGGCTGGGTGCTCAATTGCTACACGATGTTCGGCGAGCTCAGCCGCATGACGCAGTTTAAGGATAAGAGCGCGAAAAATGCCGACAACATCAACGGCGGCCTTTTCACCTACCCCAGCCTCATGGCGGCAGACATTCTCTTGTATCAGGCAAACTACGTTCCCGTGGGTGCTGACCAAAAGCAGCACTGCGAGCTGACGCGCGATGTGGCGATACGCTTTAATAATATCTACGGTGATGTGTTCACCGTGCCCGAGCCGTACATTCCGAAAGTCGGCGCGCGCGTAATGTGCCTGAGTAACCCCACAAGCAAGATGAGCAAGTCCGACCCTGCCGGGTGCGTGTTCATCATGGATTCGCCCGATGACATTGCCCGCAAGTTCAAACGCGCCGTCACGGATTCCGACACGGAAAACTGCGTGAGATACGATGTTGAGAATAAGCCGGGCGTGGCGAATCTCATGAGCATTTATTCCGCCGTCACCGGCGCAAGCTTTGCCGAGATTGAGCGCGACTTTGCCGGAAAGGGCTACGGCGCATTTAAACCCGCCGTGGGTGATGCGGTTATTGAAACGCTCCGCCCCATTCGCGAAGAGGCCGAGCACCTCATGGCCGACAAGGAATACCTCAAGCAGATATACACCGAGGGCGCGCAAAAGGCGGCCTACACCGCGCGGCGCACTCTGCGCAAGGTCTATAAAAAGCTCGGTTTTGTGGAAAAACCGTTCTGAAAGGACGCTTTCGCCCTTTAATATATTTTTTGGAGATACATTAAAATGTTTCAAAATACCGCCGTTTGGCTGAGGATTGTTTTGTCTTTCGCCGTGGCTATGGTTATTGCATTTTTGATGACCCCGCCCGTCAAGCGTTTTGCGATGCAGGTGGGCGCTATGGACGTGCCGCGTGACGGCCGCCGTGTACACGATCACCCCGTTCCCCGTATGGGCGGGCTTGCGATCTTCTTGGGCTTTACCGTGGCGATGATTTTGTTTGTCAGCTTCACCACGCAGGTGCTCGGGCTTATGCTCGGCGCGCTTATAATCGCCGCGATGGGCGCGGTGGACGATATAGTCAACCTTCGCCCGTGGATAAAGCTCTCTATCCAGATAGTTGCCGCGCTTGTGGCGATTCGCTGCGGAATCATCTTCAACGCGGTTTCAAACCCCAACATCCTCTCCGATGTGCTGACAATACCGATAGGTTCGCTCTCTATCCCGCTTACCGTGCTGTGGATAGTCGGCTGCACCAACGCCGTCAACCTCATTGACGGGCTGGACGGCTTGGCCGTGGGCGTGTCGGCGATAAGCTCAATGACGATGCTTGTTGTCTCCCTCTTTGTGGCCGATCCCAACACCACGTTCATCCTTGCCGCGCTTTGCGGGGCGTGCGCGGGCTTTATGCCCTTTAACATGAACCCGGCGAAGATTTTCATGGGCGATGTCGGGTCGCAGTTTTTGGGGTTTGTGCTGGCTTGCGTATCGGTAATGGGCTTATTTAAGCTCCACACCGTCATCACCTTCCTCGTCCCCGTCCTCGCTATGGCGATACCCCTGGCGGACACGGTGTTTGCGTTCTGCCGCCGTATAGTCCACGGGCAAAGCCCGTTCCACGCCGACAAGGGGCATTTTCACCATCGGCTTTTGGCGATGGGGCTTAACCAAAAACAGGCCGTGGCCGTGCTTTACGGTGTGTCGGCCGTTATGGGGCTGGTGGCCGTGCTTTTGGCCGGGCGTGACCCCGTGCAGAGGACGATTTGCGTCGTCGCGGCGTTTGCGATTTCCCTTACAGTGTGGGTTTATGCGTTCAGCAAGGGCGCAAAGCACAAGGAACAATGCGCTCAATGCGGCGGCGAGGGCGAATGCACCTGCGGCGAAGCTAAACCCGAAGCAAGCGGAGAAAAAGCTGAATCCGAAGCAAAAATCGAGCAAACGCAGGAAAAAATCGAGCAATCGAACGAATAATGATGCAGGCGCAATGCTTTTACGGCAAAAGCATTGCGCCTATTATGATAAGCAAATCCGCGTCTCCGCTATCGCGGTACATTAAATAAAGTATAATAAAAAGCAGTATATCCTCGGTTTCAAGCTCGCGCAGCTCCCCCGTTGCGCCCTGAAAAAGCCGAGTGAGCTTTTTCAAGGCCGCCGCCGTGCCG
>CAYRPD010000024.1:15090-18711 GCA_964426095.1 uncultured Oscillospiraceae bacterium
CGCGCGGCGCTTAAAGCGCGCGTAATGCGCGCGAGGGTTGCGCCGTCTATCCCCAATGCGCCGAGCTCGCCCAAGGGCGAGGCGGCGGGTGCGGACGCGCCGGGTGCGCCGTCCCCTGCTCCGGCATTGTCCCCGCCCATGAGCGATTGGGCGATGCGCGTTATCTGTGCCATTTGCTCCGGGTCGTTGAGCACCCCGGCTATTTTGTCCTCAAGTTCGCTCACGGGCGTGTCACCTCACTTTTTGCCGAACATGGTTTCCACGCTCGCGGCAAGGCGCTTGCCCTCTGCCGTGGCGAGCACCTGCGCCAGCATTTTTTTGAGCGCTTCCGCGTCCCCGGTGCGCGCGGCGTTTTCCACGGCGGCGGCATCGAGCATTTCGTTTATTCGCTGCCCGTCCTCGGACTCGACAAGCGCGCGCAGCTTATCGCCCTTGCCCTGCCGCTCCAGCTCGCTTTTGAGCGCGTCAAAGCTCTGCATAATATATCACCCCTCGACTACAGTATATTACGAGGGGCGCAAAATGATGATATAAAAGGAGAATGTGAATGAATATCGCCGTTACCGCCGCCGTCTTTTCCGATTCGCACGGCTCTGTTGCGCTTATGCGCGAGAAGATACGGCAGCAGCGCCCGGACGTGGTTATCCACCTGGGCGATTATGAGCGCGATGCGGACGCACTGCGCGCGGACTTTCCCGATGTGGCCTTTTACAATGTGCGCGGCAACTGCGATATAGGCGGCCTCGCCCCGGATAGGGACACCGTGCCGCTCGGCAGTGCGAAAGCGTTCATCACGCACGGGCATTTATATAATGTGAAGTACGGCAGGCTCGATTCGCTGGTGTACGCCGCGCAGGAACAGGGCGCAACCCTCGCCCTCTTCGGCCACACGCACACGCCCGACTATGAGGAGATGGGCGGGGTAAAGCTCATTAACCCCGGCGCTGCCTCCGGCCGCGCGCCGACTTGGGCGAAGATAGAGGTATATGACAACGGCGGCGTAGCTTGCAGTATAGAAAAGCTGTAATATTATTATAGTAGATACTAATGAAAATCCGACAGCCCCGATTAGGGACTGTCGGATTTAAGCTTATTGTTTTGGTTTATTCTTTCGGTGTGCCGCCGGATTTGGGCTTGCCGCGGTAATACTTGCGGCGGCGGGAGTAGTGGTTGCGGGGGTTCTGCTTGCGCTCGGTTTCCGCTTGGGGCGCATCGGCGTGCGCTTCCACGCGCACGGGCTTCACCGTGGCCTTGCCGGGGTTGTCGCGCTTGGGGCGCGTGTCGGCGGATTTGGAGCGGCTGTCGCGCCGGTCATCGGCGTTGTCGTAGCTCTTGCTGTAGCCGTTGCGGCCGCCGCGCTTGTTGCGGCGGTTGTTGCGCTTGTCGCGGCGCGCCTTGTGCGCGGCGTTGTCGCGCGCGGTGTCGGCAGGCTCGGAGAGCACGGGGTCGTCTATCACGAGAGAGGGGATAGTCCATTCGTCCTCTTCGGCAAAGGCCGTCTCGTCCTCGTCCTCTTCCGGGATGTAATGGAGCACCGAGGGCGGAGCTTCGCCGTCCTTGGGTCTGCCGCCCGGCACGGCGCACAGCTCGTTGGACTTAAAGGTGCGCAGGGAGTCATCCCCGTCCTCGTCAAGCTTCACCTTGACCGTTTGGCGCAGGAGATTGACCTGCACGGCAGTGCCGTACCCGTCCTTGGTTTCCACGAATGCGCCCTGCTTGGGCACGTGCTTTATGAGATCCTCATACGCTTCCTGCTCGTATCTCAGGCAGCACATCAGCCGCCCGCAGCTGCCGGAAATCTTCGTGGGGTTGAGGGAAAGGGACTGAACCTTTGCCATCTTCGTGGAGACGGGCTGAAAATCGTCAAGAAACTGGTGGCAGCAGTAAGGCCGCCCGCATATGCCGATGCCGCCTATCATCTTCGCCTCATCGCGCACGCCGATTTGGCGCAGCTCGATGCGGTTGCGGAAGATGCTTGCAAGATCCTTTACCAGCTCGCGAAAGTCCACTCGGCCGTCGGAAGTGAAGAAAAAGAGCGTTTTTGAGCCTTCAAAGTTACACTCCACGTCCACAAGCTTCATGTCCAGCCCGTGCTCGATTATCTTCTGCTGGCACACCTCGAACGCTTCGCGCTCGCGCTTGCGGTTAAGCTCCTCCACGCGCAGATCGTCCGGCGTGGCAAGGCGGATAACGTTTCTCAGCGGCTGCACCACGGCGTTATCGTCCACCTCGTGACAGCCGTAGGAGCACACCGCGATTTCCATGCCCTTGGCTGTCTCTACTATTACCTTGTCTCCCGTTTTTATATCCAGGGAGCGGGGGTTGAAGAAGTAGCTTTTCCCCCGGTTGTTGAATTTTACGCTTATTACGTTTGCCAATTATTTGTCCTTCCTGTCGGGCGCGGCATGGCAGAGCGAATCCACCATCAATAGCCCGAAAATATGTTTTACTCCTGTGTTGACTTTCAAATACCCCTCGCAGCGGCGCAAAAGCTCATAGCAGTGCATAAGCGCCTTGTCGGAAAGCCCTTTCCTGTCGCACCGGCGGCAGAGCATATCCGCATCAAGCGTGATGGCACTGTCGATAAACGCGGCGGCGGCGCGGCTGTCAATGGCTTCGTTTTTGAAGCAGAACGCAGCCAGCTTGTCCGCAGAGCCGGTTGCCACGGCGGCAAAATAGTCGCGAGCGAGCTTCATGCCCTCGCTGTCGGCGGCCTTTTCCGCGCCCGATACTATAAGCTCGGCACAGCGGGAGCGGACGGTGGGCAGCAAAAGCTGGGCGTTTTCCACGCACAAAAGGAAGATTACGCCCGCGGGCGGCTCTTCCAAGAGCTTGAGCGCGGCATTTTGCGCCTGCGGGTTCATAAGATCCGCGTCCTCTATTATATACACCTTCCGCGCGGCCTCATTGGGCATGATTACGCTGTCCGCCGTGACGGCGCGTATCTGATCCACGGTTATCTCTTTTTTCGCGCGCCCCTTATCGTCCGCCGGGCGGCGCACGGAAATCACATCGGGGTGTATGCCGTCAAAGGCTTTGCGGCAGCTGCGGCATTTGCCGCACGGCACTTTGCCCTCGCCGGAGCACACTGCCGCCGCCGCGAGGTTTTTTGCGGCGGCCACAGCCTCGGCGCGGTCGGGCGCGGAGAGGATGTACGCGTGGTTCAACCGCTCGCCGCTTTCAAATTGAAGCTGTGCCATAGCTGCCTCCGTAGAATGTGTGTTGGGGGGGTATGCGCATTGTCGGCAGATATACTGCCAACAATATATTCTACAATTTTATCCGCGCTTAGTCAACCGCAAAATGTGAAAAATGCGGGGGCTGCTCATGAGTACAAACGAAGTTTTACAGCTTTGCTTGGTTATCATAGGCATTTGCAACCTGTTCATACAGGCATACAAAAAGAAGTAATCGCCGCTCCCTCACAAAGACCGGCGATTATTTCAAACGTTTTCTGAGGGCTGACCGTCAACCGGCAGCGCCTTTTTCTATGCCTATTATACCGCCCGCTCGGCGCGCTGTCAAGTGGTGGGTTTATTTAATGCCAAAACCCTTGTAACCTCAACGGTTACAAGGGTTTTTCGTTGGTGCTCCAGCGGGGATTCGAACCCCGGACACCCT
>CAYRPD010000025.1:0-5215 GCA_964426095.1 uncultured Oscillospiraceae bacterium
GTGTGTCGATATGCTACACGAGCAAGAACTATCTTGACGTGACGAGCGATGAATTCTTGGATATGCTGATAAGCAAGGGCTGCGCCTTTGCGTGGTACTTCCACTATATGCCCATCGGCATGAACGCTTCTACCGATCTTTTGCGCGTTTTCGCGCATTTTTGTCCGTCAAATTTGCTTTCATGTGATGTAATTTCATGTTGTTTGACAAGCTGCGGCGGCTCTCCCGTTCGGGAGAGCCGCTTCAAGCTTGTCACTTGTCAATAAGGTTTTTGACAAGTCTCTGTTCACTGTTGCGTTTGTTCCGCTTGAACCTTTTCCTTTGCCGTGGAAAGCATCAGCTTAATTCGGTTAAGCTGATTAACCTCGCTTGCGCCGGGATCATAATCCACAGCCGCAATATTTGCCTGAGGATATGCCTTTTTCACCGCCTTGATAACGCCTTTTCCCACGACATGGTTCGGCAAGCACGCAAAGGGCTGAATACACACGATATTAGGCGTACCATCCTTGATCAGCTCCACCATTTCTCCCGTTAAAAACCAACCTTCTCCGTATTGATTTCCCAACGACAAAAACGGTTTTGCCATTTTGGCTACTTCATAAATTGAAATGGGTGCTTCAAAGCGTCTGCTCTTTTTCAACGCATTTATTGCCGGTCTGCGTACCGCCTCAATTATTTTGATTATCACAGCGGAAGTAACAGCCGAAATTTTCTTGAATCCGAGATACTTTGCCTTATACTGCGAACCGTACACAAAATAATTCATAAAGTCCATAAGGTCCGGTACAACCGCTTCGGCACCCTCTTTTTCAAGAAGATCTACAATGTGATTGTTTGCCAGCGGCATATACTTAACCAGTATTTCTCCGACAACTCCCACACGGGGCTTTCGGATGTTCTCGTCGATCGGAAAGGCATCAAACGCCTCCACGATGCCGCGGCAAACCGATTTATAAGTATATTTTGTCTTTGGATTTGTAAGCGAATCAACACAGATTTTCTGCCACTTTTTATGTAATTCGTCGGCAGAGCCCGGTGTTTTTTCATAAGGGCGCACATGATACAGGCAGCGCATAAACAAATCACCGTAAACCACTGCGCGCGCCGCATCCGTAATAAGTCCTACCGTAAAGCTGAAGCCCTCATTTTTCTCCATACCGTTTGCATTGAACGAAATCACCGGTATATGTGAAAGTCCGACCTTTTTCAGCGCTCTTCGGATGAAAGCCACGTAATTGCTCGCCCGGCAGCAGCCCCCGGTTTGAGTCATAATAATTGCAAGCCTATCTGTGTCATATTTGCCGGAGAGTACAGCATCCATAATCTGTCCCACGGCGGTTATAGAGGGATAGCAGGCATCGTTATTCACAAATTTAAGTCCGGCATCAATGGCAGCCCGGTTATCGTTATCCAAAACCACAATATTATAGCCGTGCTTTTTAAAAACAGGCTCTAAAATGTTGAAATGAATCGGACTCATCTGCGGAGCAAGGATGGTATATCCCTCGTCCTGCATCTTTTTCGTATATTCTACACGCTCATATTTAACCGATGCAGGTATCGGCACGATATTCTGCTCTCTGCGCATATTCATTGCGGCAATCAAGCTGCGAATACGGATGCGGACAGCGCCGAGGTTATTAACTTCATCAATCTTAAGCAGTGTATAAAGCTTGCCCGAGCCTTCCAAAATCTCATTTACTTCATCGGTGGTGACGGCATCCAGTCCGCAGCCGAAGGAATTGAGCTGAATAAGCTCCAAATTGTTTTTGCCGCGCACAAACTCGGCCGCCGAATACAGTCTGGAATGGTATACCCACTGATCCACGACACGCAGGGGGCGTTCGGGATTGAAGTCGAGAGGCAGGCTGTCCTCCGTAAAAACAGCTAAGCCGTAGGATGCAATCAGTTCCGGAATGCCGTGATTGATCTCTGGGTCAATGTGATACGGCCTGCCGGCAAGCACAACGCCGCGTTCACCGGACGTATCCAAATTTTCGAGGACGCGCTTTCCCTCGGCACGGATATCCGCCTTGGCGGCAAGCTGTTCTTCCCAAGCCTTATGAACTGCCGCGCGCACCTCTTTTTCGGGTATGCTCCACTCATCTTTGCACACACCGACGAGACGATCGGCAGCAATCTTTTCACTCGTGAGAGCAATAAACGGGCGGATATACTTCACATCGCCGTCGGCAACCGCTTCTACGTTGTTTTTCAAATTTTCGGGGTACGACACCACGATAGGGCAATTAAAATGGTTTTGTGCATCGGGAGTTTCCTGATGCTCATAAAAAACGCACGGATGAAAAATTGTTTTAATGCCGTTGTTCACAAGCCATTGCACATGACCGTGAGCCAGCTTTGCGGGATAGCATTCCGATTCAGACGGAATGGACTCCATGCCGAGCTCATAGATCTTGCGGCTTGAAAACGGGGACAGCATCACGCGAAAGCCGAGAGATTTAAAAAACGTCGCCCAAAACGGATAATTTTCATACATATTCAGCACTCGCGGGATACCGAGAACGCCTCTCGGAGCATTTTCTTCCGCAAGCGGCTCGTATTCAAAGATGCGCTTACGCTTATATTCCACCATATTGGGAACATTCTCCGCCTTGCTCTCGCCTCCTGCTCCTTTTTCACACCGATTGCCGGTGATGTGCTTTCTGCCGCCGGGGAATTTATTTATCGTCAGCATACAGTTGTTGGAGCAGCCGCCGCAGCGAACACTCCGCGAGGTATATTCCAACGCGATAATTTCATCAAGGGGCAGCATAGTCGTTTTTTGCCCTTGATAATGCTTTTTTGCGATAAGCGCAGCGCCGAAAGCACCCATAAGACCCGAAATATCCGGACAAGTCACTTCGATGCCGGCAATATTTTCAAGAGCACGAAGAACTGCCTTGTTGTAGAAAGTGCCGCCTTGAACCACGATATGCTGTCCGAGATCGTCCGCGCTTGCCAGCTTGATAACCTTAAAAAGTGCGTTTTTAATGACGGAATACGCAAGTCCGGCGGAAATATCCGAAACGCTTGCCCCCTCTTTTTGCGCCTGCTTCACGTTAGAATTCATAAACACGGTGCAGCGAGTGCCGAGGTCAACGGGATTGTGGGCAAACAGAGCTTCCTTTGCAAAGCCCTCCGCAGTATAGCCCAAGGAGCTTGCAAAATTTTCGATGAAAGAGCCGCAACCCGAAGAGCACGCTTCGTTAAGCATAATGTTGTCAACAGCTCCGTTTTTCAGCTTAATGCATTTCATGTCCTGCCCACCGATGTCCAGCACGCAATCCACCTCGGGATTAAAGAAAGACGCTGCCGTGCAATGCGCGATTGTTTCAACCTCTCCCTCATCCAAAGAAAACGCAGATTTCAGCAATGCTTCACCGTAGCCGGTGGAACAGGATCTGACAATTTTCGCATTTGCGGGTAAAATTTTTTTCAGCTCGGAAATCGCCGTTTTCGCCGTTTCAACAGGATTGCCGCGGTTATTACGATAGAACGAATAAAGCAACTGACCATCCTCGCCGATCAGCGCAATTTTAGTCGTGGTAGAACCGGCATCAATGCCCAGATAGCAGTTCCCCGCATAGGCAGAAAGCTCGCCTTTCGGCAAAACGGCTTTCTCATGCCGTCGGCAGAACGCCGTGTACTCTTCATCGCTTGCAAACAGGGCAGGCAGACGCGGCATTTCAAAAGAAACCTTTACGCCGCTTTCAAGCTTTTCGAGCAGCTCATCAAGCAATACGGTTTTACTATCGCCGCTTTCAAGCGCCGCCCCCATTGCGGCGAACAGATGAGAGTTTTCGGGGTCAACCGTTGTTTCCGGTGTCAGCTTTAAGGAGCGGATAAACGCCTTTTTCAGCTCCGGCAGGAAGTGCAGAGGACCGCCCAAAAAGGCAACACATCCACGAATAGGCTTCCCGCAGGCAAGACCGGAGATCGTCTGATTAACTACTGCCTGAAAAATTGAAGCGGCAAGATCGGCTTTGGTAGCGCCCTCGTTGATGAGGGGTTGAATATCCGTTTTAGCAAAAACTCCGCACCGTGCGGCTATGGGATAGATCTGCTGATACTCCTTTGCCGCCTCGTTAAGTCCTGCCGCGTCCGTTTGAAGCAACGCCGCCATCTGATCAATGAAAGAGCCCGTACCGCCGGCGCACACGCCGTTCATGCGCTCTTCAAGACCGCCTATAAAGTAGATGATTTTTGCATCCTCGCCGCCGAGCTCAATAGCCACATCCGTTTGAGGAGCCGCCTTTTTAAGCGCCGTTGCCACTGCAACGACTTCCTGAACAAAATCAATATCCAGGGCTTTGCCGAGGTTAATAGCGCCGGAGCCGGTAATCTTCATCTGCAATTCGCATTCGCCGACCGTTTGCTTTGCCTCGCTCAACAGCTCCGCGAGCGTTTCCTGAGTATGCGCCTGATGCCGCCTGTATTTTCCGTATATAATTTCATCGTTTTCATCAAGCAGCACCAGCTTGACCGTTGTAGAACCGATATCAATACCGGCACGGTATTGATTCATAATCATAACCTCCGAATTAACCTATAATTAAACAAAGCAAGCCCTCATAGTCCGGGTACGGCGGAGAGCTGAGACGAAGTGTGCTGCCTGTCACATAGATATTACCGTTTGAGTCAACAGTGTCACCGCCCGAAACCGCCTCTATCTCGCCGCCGTTGAACCACGCTTGAACATTGGGGTTGCCGCCTCTGCCGCCGAAGCTTTCCGCTTCCTGTGTGCCAGCTGCGGCACTGATCGCATCGTTAGAGGCGTTTATAAACGACTTTCCTCCGTTGACCTCAATAACAGTAGCCTCAAAGCCCTCATAGCATTTGGGGATATTTATATCTCCGCCGTTAATGTAGAGATTTCGGTTGGCGTGGATTCCGTCGTCACCCGTCTCTATATAAAACGTGCCGCCGTTTATTTCCGTATCAATATCAGAGTGCAGAGCATCGTCACGACTGTTGATGTTGAACGCCCCGTTTTCAACCATCAACAGCGGTCCCGCCTTGAGACCCTTTTGGCTGTCTGAAATTCCCGAAAGACCGCCTTCGGTGCTAATATCAAATATGCCGCCGGATACGGTGACGGTGGTTTCAGCTTGAATCGCGTCACCGCCGGCTATGATGATGTATTCACCGTCCACCAGCTGCGCTGTAAGTGATAATTCGGCTTGTCAAAAAGCTCTGCTGATTTTTCTTT
>CAYRPD010000025.1:5315-15421 GCA_964426095.1 uncultured Oscillospiraceae bacterium
AGCTGCGCTGTAAGTGATAATTCGGCTTGTCAAAAAGCTCTGCTGATTTTTCTTTGAAGCATATTATTTTGACAGTCTCAATTATATACTGCGCAGTGGTATAGCTCATACGGTTTTCGTTCGTGTTTTGACAGCTTTTCAACAGCAGATACTTTTTTATAAGTACGTTAACTATGTCTTTTCCATGCGCTATCGCTCCGCAATCGTATTTTTTTCGATTGCGGAGCTGACACATTTTGCATTAACAGGTCATAAACTCATCAAACCGAAAAAATTTTTATATTTAATATCATAGCTCATCATTTATTTCAACGTTTTTCTGTGAAATGTTTGTGAAAACAGCGATAGACAGGTTGTATTTTTACATACATTATATTGAATCCCGACTGACGTTTTTGCCGTCAGTCGGGATTCCTAGCTTTTTATCAATATCCGGTTTTGGAGCGCTCTATGTCGAGCTGGCCGGAGAGGCGGCCGGAGGGGATGATGCTGGTTTCGTCCGCAATGAGGGTGTTTGAAACATACTTCCACCCGCCGTTAGCATCGGGGCGCACGGTAAGCTCATGGGAAAAGGCCTTGTCCGTGCCGTACCACGCGTTGAACGCGTCCACTCGCATGGTAATTGAGCCGTCGGCATTATACCAATACTCCACAACCTCAGGCTGCGGCGTGCGAGGAACGGTGTTATACGAATCCTCAGAGTAGGGCAGGAAGAAGTACCCGCCGAGGCGCGAAGAATAGTCGGAGATATTTTTGAGCACGGCAGCGTCAATATTAAAATAATACTGCACCACGTTTTCAAAGGACTCTGTCGGGACAAGGCAAAGCTTCGTTCCGGAAACCACGCTGAAATAGCTGCCGGAATTGGCCGCCGTGAGGGCGTTTGTGCCGTGATACATCCCGAAAAGATAGGCATAGAGACTGTTAAAGTCAATAATGCCGAGGTTAGTTTCATTCCACGTAGTTGTGAAGAGGTTATTTTCAAAATAACCTATCGGCTCAACGTACTTTTCGCAGAGGGCGCGTTTATTGCTGTCATACGGCAGGACGCGGACAAAGACATAAGAATTCGTGTTCGCGCGCTGGTTATCGTCAAAGCTGTCGGTATTGCGGTTATAGATGAGCCAGCCTTTCTCCGTGTACGAAACATCGCCGATGGCGTAGCGTCCCTCGGTGAGCACATTGGGGTTGCCTTCCTTGTCCCAAACGGCGCTCATCGCGATGAGATACCATTCGCCGCTTGTGCGGGCAAGGTGGTATACGCTTATTTGCCCGTCCTTATAGACATTATAATACGACACTTCCGTGTCCGCGCCCGTGTTGATGGTGCTGCCGAAGTACACAATCGGGTCGGGGCACTGCATATCCATAGTGCCGAGATAGTCCACGGCGCTGTAGCCCATTTGGCCGATGCGCATAACCATGGCCTGAACCGTGACATTATCAAGAACAACGTTAATCGCCGTGCCCTTGTCGGCCTGCTCATATATATCCCGGCAGCCCTCCGCCACGGCTAAAAGCTCCTCGCGGACGGCCTTTTTCTCTTTTTTATCGGCATCTTCGATGCTGTTATATTTCTCATACGATTTGGGCTGAATGAGCTCTACGGCGGCTTCCGTTTCAACGGGAGCGGCAGTCTCCGAAGCGGCGGCGGAATCCTTATCGCCGCAAGCAGAAAGCACAAGCGCGCCGAAAAGCACGGCAAACAGCACCGGGGTAAGTTTTTTCACGGTACACTCTCCCCCTTTCACCCGATATTATAATACATTCCCCCGCTATTGGCAAGCGGGGCGGCGGGTGGTATAATGTAAACAATCTACGTTGTGGGAGCATACGGCATGAACGACTTTTTTGAAATATACGATGTGCTTATATCCTCATTAGGCGCTGCGGCGGCAACTACGCGCGTTTTATCCGCCGAGGCGGGCGAGCACTTTTCCTATTGCGAAAGCGAAACCGGCTTCGGCATAGCAATGGCCGGGGATCAGGCGATGATAGAGCCGATGTACCCCACGGGGCTTGCGGAGTTAAGCGTAAGGGACGCGGCGAAGAGCGTGAAGAGTTGGAATCTGCGGGAAGCATCAACGGGGCTTGCGGCAATTAATTCACATTATAACACCCTTTCGCGCATAAAGGAGCTTGACTGCGCCGAGCCTTTTGAAAACCACGCCGTGCGGGGGCTGAAATTCGACGGGGCAACGGTGGGGATAATCGGGCATATGCGCCTGACGGAAGAGGTGCGGCAAAACGCCGCCGCCATATACACCCTTGAGCGCCGCCCCCGGCCCGGCGATTACCCGGACAGCGCTTGCGAGGCGCTTTTGCCGAAATGCGACTACGTGTTTATCTCCGGCAGCACAATGATGAACAAAACCCTGCCGCGCCTTATTGAGTTGAGCAAGCGGGCGTACACGGTACTGCTCGGCCCGTCCGTGCCGATGTGCCCGGCGCTTTTGGAGCACGGGATAGACAGGCTATCCGGCATGGTGGTGACAGACGCGGCAGCGATGCGCGACTACGTGCGCTCCGCTCCGGCGCGAAGTCCCTACAGCATGGGAACGCCGTTTCTCTTGACAAAATGATAATTCCGCATGAATTTTAATGCGAAAACAGCGCCGCGTTCACGATGAACGCGGCGCTGTCGGTCTATATAAGTTTTACACTCTGCCGTGGCAAGGTCAGAACTTGCCGCCGTGAGAGCCGAACGAACGGCCGGAGGAGCTTGAGGACATACTCGTCCCGCCGCCCCCGCCGCCGGAGTTATTCTGCTTCGGGCGGGGCGTTTTGCTAATCTGACGATGCAGGAAGTGATCTTGGCTTCTGACGAGATTGAAGCTGTCGCGGCGGACATAGCTGGCCGCATTATACTTTTTGTTGACGGTTTTAAGCTTGCTCTTCATAATGCCGACAGGGATAAGCGAGAGAACAAAGCCCACAACGAGGTCAACAAGGATAAGCAAGGGGTCAAAAGACCCTTGGGGCATATTGTCGGTATCTATCGGCGCGCCGTTACGGGCAGCGGAAAGAAGCTCATCGGCAACGGAAATGAACGCATCGGCCGCGCCCGCCCAGTCACTGTCCTTGAGGTAGGAAATATACTTTTCCTCGGCGTACTCCTGCCCCGCATCCGTGAACGCGTAAGCGCCGAAAGAGTGGCTTATGCACTGAAATTCACGCCCGACGACATCCACAACGAGCATTACGCCGTCATCATTCGTGCCGTAGCCGTAGCCGTTATAATCATAAAAGTCAAAGGCGAAATTCTTGGTGTCCTTCCCCTCGGTGTCGGAAACGAGCACCACAGAAACATCGCACTGATGCTTATCGCTCACGCTGTCGGCGCGGGCGTTGAGCTCGGCCAGCTCCTCTTCCGTGAGCACACCGGCCTTATCCACCACGCGCGCGAGCTGACGCTCACCGGGGATATAATCCCCGCTCGGCGTTTGTATCATGCCCTCGGGGACATTTTCCGCCATGGTGTAGGCAAGAATCTCGCTCGCGGCACCCAAGTAGCCCTCTATGCCCTCAAGATATGTAGTGCCGGACATTTCGTAGGCCGTGCAAAGTGCAGTGGCCATTTCATCGTTGATAACCTCGGCCATGCTGTCGGTAATATAAAGATAATAATCACCGGCTTCCCAGATATCCACGAGGAGAATGCCGTTCGGCAGGCCGATTTCGGTTTCGTAAATGCTTTGGGCAGCTTCGGGCAAGGTCATGCCGTTGAGGTAATCCTGCGCTTTGAAGCAAACGGCAACGCCGTATTCATCGTAAAGCTCCTGCGCGCGCATATCCGCGTTTTCAATGTCGGTATCCCATGCATCAAAGCCGAGGATATAGGTCACATCATACGCCCAAGCGGGAACGGCGCACAGGGAAAACGCCAGCACGAGCACGAACAAAAGAGCAAAAAATCTTTTCTTCATCTTTCCGCCCTCCTCACAGCAAGAACGCCAACAGCTCCACCGCGAGCAGTGCCGCGGCGAAAATGCCGGTATAAATAAGCTGCCATTTCCTCGCAAGGGACTTATCGCACGGGAGATTGCCGACAAACTTGCCGGTTTGGCCGTTCATAGCGAAAACGTACTTCTCGCCGCGCCAAGTGGTGTTCAAAATCCACACGGGCAAAAGCGCATAGCGCGCTGCGCCCTTTTGAACGCGGATATGGCTCGCTTTCGGCACGACCTCGCCGTACCCGGCAGTCGTGGAGAGGAAGATATCTTTCACGCTCTGCTGCATACGGGCGTTTGCGCGCGTGACGCAATCTTTCGCCTCGACATCGTATTTATCCGCGTAAAAGCCGGTGAGATACGCCGTTTTAAAGTCCACTGCTTGGGACATATCAAAAGGCTCGATAGATTCCATAAGCTCATCGGCCATTTTCTCCGACCCGTCCACGGGGACATTGTTAAACTCCAACGAGCCGCCGCGCACAAGGTCAAATACCTGCCGCTCGGTGTAGTTATACTCGGCATCCGACCATGTACTGACTTTGGTGCCGCTGTAGACGATATCCGCGTCCGCCTCGGCATCGAAAAGCCAAAACGGAACGTATATACCCTTTATCTCGTCCAAGTGGTTTTCCTCGGAGAAGAGCTTCGGCAAAAGCTTTTTGCCCTTCATATGCTCGCGAAACGCGCTCTTGGCCTGTTCCTTATCCAACTTAAAGGGGATAACGCAATCCGGCTTTAAAGCGCCCGTGAGCGAGGCGGGGACGATGGTGGGATTATCGCAATAGGGGCAGCTTGTGGCCGCCGTGGTGTCATCGCATATAAGCTCCGCGCCGCAGCTGGGGCAGTTATAGACCTTCAACCCGTCCGCCGTGGTTTCGTCCCAGCGCTCGGGTGCGCCGTCTAAATCCCAGCCGTCTACGCTTTCGCTGTTCGCTTTTTCCTGCTCGGCCTCGGCCGCTTTCACGGCATCGGCGTTTTTATCGGCATAGGCCGCCTCAATTGAGGCCGTGTCGTAGCTCATGCCGCAATAGTCGCACTTGAGCCTATCCGTTGCGCCGTCATAACGCAAGGGGGCAAAGCACGAGGGGCATTTATAGTTAGTTATCTGCTCGGACATACGCTTAATATCACTCCTTTTCTTTTTCCTGCGCGTCCTCTTCGGGCTTTTCGGGGATCATGGATATATCAAAGCTATCCGGCATACGCTCCCCCGCCTCGGTGACAGGCAGATACCAGTCATGGTAATAATACGGCAGAAGCTCCGGCATTATCTGCTCTATATCGCTCCAATCCGCGCCCCAGGGGCGGAGAATCACGGAGTAATTAAAGCTGCCCTCGCCGGAGGTATACTGCGCATGGGGTAAATACAACAAATCCGCAAATTCGCTCTCCGAAAGCGAAAACGACCATACATCCCGCTCAACGGGCGCAAGCCAGAAGTTACCCTCAACGGCACGGAGCGCACCCGGCGCGCCGTCATCCGCGAGCGTAACTTCAACCGTGATTTCGGCCATGGGCGTACTCGCCGTGAGCTTTTCATCCCACAGTGTCATAGTGCCGTGGCCGTTTTCGTCCACGCTTATGCGGGCAAAAAGGTCATAGCTTTGCCTATCAAGCGTCTCCCACTCGCCCGTGGCGGCGCTTATCGTCCACGCGCCGTACCAGTCGCCGTTCCAGGCGCGCTGTAGGGCATTTTGCGGCGCGGCATTCTCGCTCTGCGCATCATCGGGCAGGGTTGCCCCCTCGCGGGTAAAGACATATTCCACGCCCTCGCCGAGTAGGTCAAGGGTGCATACGCCGTTACTCAGCGTACCCTTTGATGTGCCGGACGGGAGCGTTAGCTGAAATTCGCCGTCCGCGCCCGTGCTCCAGCGCCCGGAATAGGATTGCTCGTCAATAATAAGCTCCGCTCTGCCGCCGGATTTAAGCTCCAACGCGGCAGGATAGGAATGGACGCTGTCGGAAGCGAAGCTGTCCCCGTCCGCGCGAATAAGCGCGCAGGTATAAACGCCGAGCTCGGCATTATCGCTTTCACTGCACCCGACAAGGAGCACGGGAGCAAAAACGGCAAGCACAAGCGCGGCAAGCGAAATAAATAATCGTTTCATGGGTTTCCTTTTTCGCTTTTTTGCGTTGCGCCGCAACAATTAAGGTAGTTGCGGCGCAAATAGTTAAATTTAAATGCTGATTAATCAGACGAGGTCGCCCGTGTCGAACGGGTCACCGCATTCGGGGCAGAAGCGCGGCGGATGAGCGGGGTCTTCGGGTGTCCAGCCGCATTTGTCGCACTTATACTGCGGCACACCGGCGGGCTTTTTCGCCCCGCATTCGGAGCAGAATTTGCCTTGGTTCACCGCGCCGCAGGAACACGTCCAGCCGTTGGCCTCGGGGCGCTTTGCGCCGCATTCGGGGCAGAATTTGCCCGTAGCCGTTGCGCCGCAGGAGCATTTCCAGCCGTTTGCGGCAGGGGCGGCAGGGGCGGCAGCGGGCGCTGCCTGACGCTGCTGCGCGCCCATTTGATAGAGGTTTTGGGCGTTCATGCCGCCCGCGTTCGAGGCCATGTTCATGCCCATGAACGCCATTGCCGAGCCTGCGCCCTCGTTCGCCGCCGCGCTTTGCATGGCCGCCGCCTGTGCGCCGACAAGGTGCGCCGCCGCCATGGTGGGGTCGCGGAAGGTCGCGTTGCGCTGAAGCTCTTTTATCATCTTTTCGTCTTCCTCGCTGGCTTTCACGGAGGAAACACCAAAGGAGACTATCTCAATACCGCGCAAATCGCGCCACTTGGCCGAAAGCACCTCGTTGAGCGCATCGGCAAGCTCCATAGTGTGACCGGGCAGGGAAGAATAGCGTATGCCCATGTCGGAAATCTTGGCAAAGGCGGGCTGAAGCGCGGTGAGAAGCTCGGTTTTGAGCTGGCTTTCTATATTGTCGCGCGTATATGCCGAGGTGACATTGCCGCAGATGTTCGTATAGAAAAGAAGCGGGTTTGTGATGCGATAGCTGTATTCGCCGAAGCAACGGATGGCGATATCCACATCAAGGCCAATGTTCCTATCCACCACGCGGAAAGGAACGGGAGAGGGCGTACCGTATTTGTTGCCGATAAGCTCCTTGGTGTTGAAGTAGTAAACGCGCTGATCCTTGGGCGCTTGGCCGCCGAAAGTGAAGCGCTTGCCGATGTTTTTGAAAACCTCGCCTATATTCTCGCTGAGGTTGCCGGAGAATATGGTAGGCTCGGTGGAGCTGTCGAAAACAAATTCACCGGGCTCTGCGCAAACTTCGACTATCTTGCCCTGCTCAACGATGAGCATACACTGCCCGTCCGCAACCGCGATAACAGAGCCGGTGGAGATTATATTGTCCTCACCGTTTTTATTGGACGAGCGGCCGGACACTTTCTTTTTGCCCTTTACGGCCAAAACATCTTCCGGCAAAGCCTCGCAATAAAAATATTCTTTCCACTGGTCGCCCAGTACACCCCCGGCCGCGCCGAGAGCCGCTTTGATAAGACCCATAGTTTTTCTCCTTTTATAAGAATAATATTGTCTAGCGTCCTTTTTACAAGGACAGAAGCTACAAGAACTTATATACTCTCTATTCTTTCTTTGAGTTTATCACTCGCAACTTTTAACACACTTGCAAGTGTAAACGTGAGAATATAGACGATAATCGAAGAGAGTATAGGCATTTCAATTATGCCGAACACTGAAAATGCTCCGAAAACAAAAAACTGATGAATCAAATACCCTTCGTAAGATATGGAATCTAAAAACCGTACCGGTTTCATAAGAGTTTGAGGAATATCAACATTCTTCAGCGCGTCACTTAACAACAAGAAAATAGATAAACCAAGAAACACATGGCCGTAATCACATAAAACAACAAATAATGAATTGATTGTTCCCGTCAATTCCAATTTGAGCACATACGATACTAGTATTTGAATCGAAACTAAGCACATCGTAAGCATATAGATTAACATCTTATAAACAATCGGTTTTATTCCTTGCTTTACCTCATTTTTGCCGATAACACTTCCTATATAGAAACACGCTATCCATGCCGGATTAAAATAGCCTATAAATAATTCTACCGTCACACTGAGTAAAGCAAAACAAAGTATTACGCAAAATTCTCTGTGATTACTACTAAGAATACGCTCGTTAATCCGATTAAAAAAAGGCGTGAGAAAATAGCACATCAAAATCGTTGGGACAAACCACAAGTGTTCCCCACCTTTTAAAGTACCATAAACAAGAAAAGCCTTCACGACACGCGAAACTGTTATAATGTCTCTTGCGAAAACCAATTGCGCTAGAACCGCAATTATGACTACTAAATAATATGGAACAAGGATTTTTATAAACTGCTTCTTATAAAAAGCAATATCGTCCGCTATTTCTTTTCGGCCGTATAAATAACCTGAGAGACAAAGAAAAACCTGTACTCCAACATTAAACCACCACGCCAAAGCGCAATCATAATATTGCATGATATGGCAGGTTATAATTGATATAAAAGCAAGAATCCTTATAACACTAATCGCCGGGTTGCGGTTTTGCCCCCCCTGATTTAACAATTTGTTCATATTTCCCCTATGCCCTACTCTAACAGTTATTATTCAAAACACTAATCTCATTCTTGAAAGAGCTTTTACATCTTGTACGCCAATGTCAATTAAGGATTTGTAATTCTACTTTAATACGCGCAAAGGGTGGATGCCCTTTGCGTTATTTACGTTCGGTTTTGATATTACTCCTCGCTGCCCTTTTTCTTCATGAGGTAGTAAGCACCGCTCCCGCAGCCGACAAGCACGAGCGCCGACACGGGGATAAGCCACCAGCCGGAGCTGTCGGTGTTCTTGTTGACAACGCCGGTATTATTTGCTCCTGTGTTGCTCACACCCGCAACCTCGTTGCCGCCGCCGACTGTTCCGGCGGGAGCGGCAGTTGCGCTCGCGGCACCCACGCTAAGCCCGGCCTGCTGGCCGGAGGTGTCCGTACCGGCGGCAATAATCTCGCTTCTGTTTGCCTTGCAGACGGTGCAGGTATAAAGGCGAGAACCGTTAGTGGTCTCGGTGGGCTGCTTGGTGATTACGCCCGCATCCCAGGTATGGTCGGTCTTGGGGATAGCCTCGGTCTGCGTATCGCCGCACTCAGGGCAGGTGTGGGAGCGAAGCCCGGCGGTGACGCAGTTAGCTTCCTTGGTGACAACCCAATCATCATATTCATGCACGTGGTTTTCATCCGTTGCGACGGCATTCTCGCCCTCGGCGGTCTTGCCGTCCTTAGATGTCGCGGCAGAGACAACGGAGACATAATAGGTCGCGGAGGATATGCCGTAGCTCACTTCAACGGCGGTCTGCCCGGCAACTTCCGCCTTGGCGGGATAGACATTCAGCCCTTGGCCGTCACGGGAATCCCAGTAGCTGCCGTCAGCGGCATATACGCGCACGACAAGCCCCTTAAGGCTGATGCTGTCGCCGACATTGTAGGAAGTCTTGGACGGGAGAGAGATTATTTCCACGCCGCTGTAGCTGACAGCCGCCACAGCAGACATGACCTCTTCACTGCGCAAAGAGCCGACAACGGAGTATACGCCGACGCAGTAATATGTAGTACCGTGAGTTTGCGCGGGAGAGTATTCCGCGCTGTTCGCGCCGGGGATAGCCGTGAATGCGCCGAGGCCGGCCACGTCAACGGCGTACCACTGATAGCGCACAGAGGACGCAGAGCCGGAAACGCCGACGCGGAGCACGGCGGGCGTGCTGCCGATAGCGGCGGTGACATCACTCGGCTGAGAGGCTATAGCAGGAGCGGAGACGGCGGAAGAGAGGGTGTAATCCTCTTTCGTCATGCCGTCACTCGTCGTCCAGCCGACAGAGCCGGTATAATAAGAATCGGGCTGGGGAATGCCGTAAGCGGCAGAGTCCGGCTGGGGCAGAGCGCCCACGGCGAACGCGCTGACAGGCAGCAGGCAGAACGCCAGCACCAGCGCAAATATTGCAGCAGTGATTTTTTTCATATCTTTTCCCTCCGGATGATATCTTTAGTTTGTATTATACAACATTCTCTCTCGGCTTGCACTAATTATTTTGACCGCCGGGAAGAAAAAAAGTTCCGTGATTATTTCGATTTTTTCTTTTTGAATCTG
>CAYRPD010000025.1:15521-18297 GCA_964426095.1 uncultured Oscillospiraceae bacterium
ATATTGTCGTTCATGCCGAGCTTTATGCCCTTGCTCCACTCTCTGCGCGGCGGCTTCCGGCCGAGAAGCGCGCAGAAATGCATCGCGCGGATTTTGAAAACATCGCACTGATAATAAGGCTCAAACTCTTCGCCCTCGTAGGGGTTCGGTGCGCTCTCCCCCGCTTTATCTATACTCGCTTTCAAGCGGATATCCGTGCTTGATGCGCCGATGAGCACCTCGTACTTGCCGCTTTCTACCACCCAGCGGTTAACGGCAACGTTCCACACGGCAAAGCTCCTGTCGTTTAGGGGGATTGTTACCTCGCGCTCTTCACCGGGCGCGAGATTCACGCGCACAAAGCCTTTCAGCTCCTTTGCCGGGCGAAATACGCCGTTCGTGTGCGGCGCGATGTACATTTGCGCTATCTCCGCGCCGGGAACGCGGCCTGTATTTTTAATCTTAAACCTGACTGCCTTTTCCTCTACGCGAAGGTCGGAATATTCAAAGCTCGTATAGCTCAAGCCAAAGCCGAACGGGTACATTGCCGCCACGTGCGCCGTCTCATAATAGCGATAGCCCACGTATACGCCCTCTCTGTGCTCCGCCGTGGCCTCGCGCCCGGGGAAGATTGCGGAGCTTGGGACAGTGGCATAGCTGAGAGGCACGGTTTCGGCAAGCTTGCCGGAGAAATTGGCCTTGCCCGTGATGAGCCGCGCTATCGCCGTTGCGCCGCCCTGTCCGCCGAGATACGCGTGTACAACGGCCTTGGCGTACTTGTGCCACTGCATTTCCACAACGCACCCGCATGAGAGCACCACCGCCACGTTGGCGTTGACCTCGGACACTCGGCGCAAAAGCTCGATTTGGTTTTCGGGCAGGAGCATATCGGCTCTGTCCTCGCCCTCGGCCTCGCAAAAGTCCGGCAAGCCGAGGAACATCAGCACAACTTCCGCCTTTTTCGCAAGCTCCAGCGCTTCGTTGAGAAGCTTTTCGTTGGCCTTGCCGCTCATTTCAAAGCCGGGGGCGTAGCCCGCCAGTCGCAAGCCGCACTGCGGCAGGGCGTTGAGCGCCGTGTCCTCTGTCGCGATGACAACGCGCGAGCTGCCCGCTCCCTGATAGCGCGGTGCTTCGGCAAATGCGCCGATGAGCGCCACGCTTGTGTTGCGGTCGTCTATCGGCAAAAGTGCGCCGTCATTTTTCAAAAGCACGGCGGTCTCCTCTGCCACGGTGCGGGCGAAGCGGTGATGCTCGCCGCGGTCGTAGCTTTTTGCGTCGCGCGTGACCTTGTCAGCGGCAAAGGCGAAAGTTAAGAGCCTATCCACCTGTTCATCCAAAAGCGCTTCATCCAGCTCACCCGCACGGACAGCCGTGACTATATGCTCGTCCGTAATGCCGCCGCAAGAGGGCATTTCAAGCGTCAGTCCGGCCTTTATGCCCGCCACGCGGTCGTTGCTCGCGTTCCAATCGCTCACAACAAGGCCGTCATAGCCCCATTCGTTATAGAGAATATCGCGCAAAAGATGCTCGTTTTCGCTCGAATATACGCCGTTTACGCGGTTATAAGAGGTCATAAGTCCCTTTGTGCCACCCTCTTTCACCGCGATTTCAAACGCGGGCAGGTAGATTTCGCGCAGCGTGCGCTCATCGACAACGGAATCCACCGTCATGCGGTGAAGCTCCTGAGAGTTGACGGCAAAGTGCTTTACGCAGGCGTAAACGCCCTTGGATTGTATCCCGCGTATCATCGCCGCCGCCATCTTGCCCGCCAGCAGAGGGTCTTCCGAAAAATACTCGAAGTTTCTCCCGGCCAAGGGGTTGCGTTTGATGTTCACGCCGGGGCCGAGCACCATGCCTATCCCTTCGCTTGCGGCTTCCTCGCCGATGTGCGCCCCAAGCTGCTCCAAAAGCGCCTCGTCCCACGAGTTTGCAAGGCTCGCCGCCGTGGGGTAGCAGATTGCGGAAGCGGTCTTGCCCAAGCCGATATCCGCGCCCGCACCCGTCATTTTGCGCAGCCCGTGCGGCCCGTCACTCATCATCGCAGAGGGTATGCCGCGCGTCTCCACAGCCTTGGTGTGCCAAAAGTCCGCGCCCGACATAAGAGCTGCCTTTTCTTCAAGCGTCATATGCGCGATAAGAAAGGCATATTTAAGCCTTTTTTTCATGCGTTTCCCTCCTGTCGGCTTATTTTTTGTGCATATGTAAGGAGTTTTATCATCAGTTGAATATATGCCCGTTTTTAGGTGTGACGGGATTTAGGTGCAGCTTCCCCGCGCGCTTTTTCGGCAGGATTGAGGCTATCACCACCTGCTTTTTGAAAATGGAAAACGCTTTCAGTCGCGCCCGGCGCTCGTCCGCGTCCAGCGTGTCAAGCGCGCTCAGCCATTGCGCGCGCCTTGCTTTCTCGGCGAGGGTGAACGCGCGCTTTTCCGCTGCGGTTTTGTACCCGCGCTTAATCGCGGCGTACTCGCGCGCCTTTTCCTTGGCAATTTCGGTGTAGAGCCTGTTTGTCGCGTCCATAGCTTGCCTCCGTAATTGGTTTTTCTCTGCTTATAAAGATACATTTATATCATATCACAGCCGCGCGTGCTTGAAAAGAGAAAAATGCAGTTTTTTTACACCGCAAGAGGCAAATTTTGCTTGGGCGGGGAAAAAGTTGAGCTTGGTCGAAAAATTAGTATTGAATTTTGCTTCCGCCCGTGCTATACTTATATAGCTTGCAGGGTTGGTATATCGGTATTACTCTAGCTTCCCAAGCTAGCTAGGCGGGTTCGACTCCCGTACCCTGCTCCAAAAC
>CAYRPD010000026.1:0-2473 GCA_964426095.1 uncultured Oscillospiraceae bacterium
GATAAAACGGTATACCACGCAACTTGGGAAGAAACTATAAAGAGCGAAATGTATCGCAGACGCAACACGCCCCCTAATGACTACATAGAATACTTTTATCGGCATATATTCCAGCTCTTTAAGAATTGTTCTGTTCCAAATGACAGCAAAAAATGCAGTTGGGATGTAATCTACACAAACCCGGACGGCGTTATTCTCCCTGACGGTAGTATTGTACACACGGTGTACATTGAGATAATAAGCAATCTCAATGCCCTCACCCCAATCACCCAACAGAAAGCTTTCATAAGAATGCAAAATCAGCTTTTGCGTGATGATGATTGCGCGTGTTTTTTGGTTGAGGCTATCGCGAAAAAGTCCCAAAACACGAAGTGGGAAACCACGGTGGACGGGCAAAAGGTGGGACACCGCCTTATTCGCCGCGTCAGCATGGATAAGCTTTACGCCTTGGTCACGGGAGCCGAAAACGCTTTTTATAAGCTTTGCATGGTTCTGCCGGGGATAATACAAAAGGTTGTAGACACCTGCGGAAATGAGCTTGTCCCGCGCGACACGGTTATAGATGAGCTTGCGGCGCTGGCCGATGAAAAGCACATTGAAAACCGCGAGCTTGCCCTCGCAATGGCCGTATATATGCTGGGCTTTTCCGGCTACAACGGCTTTTCGGATTAATTATTATCGGAGGTAACGCGCAATGCGCACGAGTGAGCAGATAAACGAAATAACGCGCATACTCATTGAGCGCTACCCGCCCGTGTGCGCGCTCAACTGGGAAAAGGACTATGAGCTGCTGTTCGCCGTGCGGCTGAGCGCGCAATGCACCGATGAGCGCGTCAACAAGGTTACGCCCGCCCTCTTCGCGCGCTTTCCGAGCCTTGAAGCGTTCGCCGAGGCCGATGTGGGCGAGGTGGAGGAGCTTGTGCATTCCTGCGGCTTTTTCCGCACTAAAGCGCGCGACATCGTAGAGTGCGCGCAGATTCTCCTCGATAAACACGGCGGGCACTTGCCGAGCACGATGGAAGAGCTGACGGCGCTGCCCGGCGTAGGACGCAAGACCGCGAACCTCATTTTGGGCGATGTATTTCACGTGCCCGGCTCGACCGTGGTGGATACGCACTGCATCCGCCTGACAAACCGCCTCGGCATAGTAGAGGGCACAAAAGACCCGGAGAAGATAGAGCGCGAGCTGCGCCGCGTTATCGACCCCGAGCGCTCCTCGGAATTTTGCCACAGCTTGGTGCTGCACGGCCGCGCCGTGTGCTCGGCGCGAAAGCCTGACTGCGAAAACTGCTGTGTGAAACATCTTTGCAAATCATTTTCCGGCTGATAACTCGATTTTTCTTTAAATACGCATTAAAAAAGGAGCTTTCGCCATGCCCAACGCCGCGAAAACGCGCGAGGTCAACCCCGACCTTATACGCTGCCTTGCCTTGGCCTTTGTCCTCGGCATACATTTTTATACCCACTGCGGCATATATTCTGCCGACTTTACACCCGTGGCGGCGTTTTTCGCCGTCATGCTTCGGACGCTGGTAACGTCCTCGGTGGCGATGTTCGTGCTGCTCACGGGGTACTTTCAGCGGCAGAAAAAGCTCTCGGCGCGCTATTATCTCGGCATTTTGCGCCTTTTGGAGATGTATTTCATCGTGGCCGTGCTGGAGGGGCTTTATCGCCGCTTCTACCTCGGCGAAGCGCTGACGCTGCGCGCGTTTTTAGGCTCGCTTGTGAACTTCACCGCCTCGGAATATAGCTGGTACATACTTCTTTACGGCGGGCTGTTCCTCTTCATCCCGTTTTTGAACGTGCTCTATGCCGCGCTTGAAACGCGCGGACAGAAGCGGATTTTGATTCTCTCCGTCACGGCGCTCTCGTGTCTGCCGTTTTCGGCGCTGAACGTATTCGTCAACCTCGTGCCGTACTGGTGGCAGCGGATTTGGCCTATCGCGTTTTACTTTATCGGCGCTTACATCAACGAGTATCGCCCCGCTCCGGGCGCAAAAAAGAGCGGCCTTTGGTTTCTCGGCGCGCTGACGGTGTTTTCGCTGTTCAATTTCCTTGTGTACTCCGCCGCCTCACCCCTGACGCTCCACCCCGTTGCGGCAAATCTATATTCGCACGAGGGCTTGCAAAATGCGGTTTTAGCCCCGCTCGTGTTCCTTTTCGTGATGAATCTTGACTTATCCCGCGCGTCCGCCGGGGTGAAGCGGACGCTGGGCGCGGTGTCGAAGTATACTTACGGGGCGTTTCTCTTCTCCTCGGTTACGGATTCCTTTGTGTACGGGATTTTGACCCGCTTAGTGCCGACAATTGAGATGCGTATGCTCTTCTTGCCCGTGGCGCTGCCGGTGTCGTTCGTGCTGGCGGTGACGCTCTCGGCGCTGGCGGATAAGCTTGTGAACGTAATCGACCGCGTTGTCCGTCCCCTCGCCGAAAAAGCCGCCGTTTGGGCATATAACGGGCTTATGAGGGAATA
>CAYRPD010000026.1:2573-4516 GCA_964426095.1 uncultured Oscillospiraceae bacterium
TCTTTAAGCTCGGCGATGAGCGAGGTGTGCAGCAAGCACTGGGTGGCAAGGCGCTTTCGCTCCTTTTCGCCGTAGATAACCATTTTGCCCTCGCCGGGGAACATGGTGAGCACAAGCTCTATGCGCGCAAGGCGCGGGTCGGATATGCTCGGCAGGCGCACCCAAAGCGTTTTCCCGGCAAACTCATCGGCGCGCTTTCTGCGAGCGTAGGGGGTATTATCCAGCCGCTCCGCGTCCGACAGGGGGCGAATTGCATCGGCCATGAGCTGCGGCTCTTTCTCATCGCGCACGGAAATGCGGCCTTTGACGATAAGCGGGGCGTTTTCCATGATGTACTCGCCGCTTGCGTCCAGCACGCGCTGGAAAACAACAAGCTCAATGCTGCCGGTGTCGTCCTCAAGGACAACGTAGCTCATAAGCGAGTGGTTTTTGGTCGGCCTCGTTTTTATCGACTGCACCACGCCCGCCACGGTGATAATCTGCCCGTCGGAAAAGCTGTGAGTGTCCGCGTCGGAAGCAAAGTCGTTCATCACCGCGCCTATGGACTGCGCGCCGAGCAAGCGCACCTCATCGCGGTATTCGTCCATAGGGTGGCCGGTGAGATATAGGCCGGTAGTCTCTTTCTCCATCGCCATGCGCTCACGCGGCGTATAATCCTCAATGTCGGGAATGGGGATAGCCACGGGCTGCATCTCGCCGTAGCCCTCGCCGTCGGCACTGTCGCCGAAGAGGTCAAGCTGCCCGTCTATATTCTGCTTGAGCGCTTGGGCAACGGAATCTATAACCGCCTCGTGTATCTGCATGAGTGCGCGGCGGCGGTAGCCCAGGGAATCAAACGCCCCGGCTTTTATGAGGTTTTCAACACCCCGGCGGTTTAAGTCCTTGCCGGACATTCTGCGGCAAAACTCCGCAAAATCCTTGAACAGTCCGTTTTGTTCGCGCTCGGCCACGAGCGCGTTTATCGCGCCCCGGCCTATGCCCTTTATCGCCACAAGCCCGTAGCGCAGATTCTCCCCTGTGACGGTGAAGTTCGCGCCCGATTCGTTCACATCCGGCGGCAGAAGCTTTATCCCAAGCTCGCGGCACTCGGCGATGTACTCGGCAACCTTGGGGCTGTTATCGAGCACCGAGGTTAAAAGCGCGGCCATGTACTGCTGCGGATAGTGGCGCTTCATGTAGGCCGTGCGGTAGGCCACGATAGCGTAGCACACGGCGTGGGCTTTGTTAAAAGCGTAGCTGGCAAAGTCCAAAATCTCATCGTATATGCTGTTGGCAACCTCTTCGCTCACGCCGTTTGCCACAGCGCCGGGAATGCCGCGCTCCGGGTCGCCGTGGATAAAGGCAACGCGCTCGGCATCTATGACCTTGTGCTTTTTCTTGCTCATTGCGCGGCGTATCATGTCTGCCTGTCCCAGCGAGAACCCCGCCAAGCGGCGGAAAATCTCTATAACCTGCTCTTGGTAAACTATGCAGCCGTAGGTAACGGAAAGGATAGGGCGCAAAAGCTCATGCTTGTAGCTGGCCTTTTCGGGGTCGGCAGAGCAGGCGAGAAAACGGGGAATGGAGTCCATAGGCCCGGGGCGGTATAGCGCAATCAAAGCCGTGATATCTTCAATGCTCTTGGGCTTTAAACCCATGCAAACGCCGGTCATGCCCGTGCTTTCAAGCTGGAATACGCCGCTTGTCCGCCCGGCGGCAAGCATTTCATAGGTGGCGGCATCGTCCTCGGGTACATCCTCTATGCGAAAATCGGGCTTACTCCGCTGCACGAGCTTTACTGCGTCATCCAAGACCGTCAGATTTCGCAGCGCAAGGAAGTCCATTTTCAAAAGCCCCAGCTCTTCCAGCGTCGTCATCGGGTACTGGCACACCACGGCCTCATCGTTTTTGGCAAGCGGGACATATTCGTACACCGGCTTTTCCGTGATTACAACACCGGCGGC
>CAYRPD010000026.1:4616-17906 GCA_964426095.1 uncultured Oscillospiraceae bacterium
TGGCAAGCGGGACATATTCGTACACCGGCTTTTCCGTGATTACAACACCGGCGGCATGGGTGGACGCGTGGCGCGGCATACCCTCTAAGGCGCGGGCAGTGTCAATAAGGCGCTTGAGGGTATCATCGCTTTCGTACATATCCTTTAAGGGCTTTGATAGCCGCAGCGCTTCATCAAGCGTAATGTTCAGCGCGCCCGGGCCTGACGGAATCTGCTTTGCAACCGCGTCCGTTTCCGCATAGGTTACGGACAGGGCGCGCCCTGCATCGCGCACGGCGTTTCGCGCGGCCATCGTGCCGAACGTGACTATCTGCGCCACGTGATCCTCGCCGTACAGGCGCTTTACGTAGTCTATCACCTCGCCGCGGCGGTTGACGCAAAAGTCCACATCAATATCGGGCATGGAGACGCGCTCGGGGTTCAAAAAGCGCTCAAAGAAGAGGCTGTATTTAATGGGGTCAACATCGGTTATGTGCAGGCAATAGCTCACCACGCTGCCCGCCGCGCTGCCGCGCCCGGGGCCTACGGGGATGCCGTTTCGCTTGGCGTAGCCTATAAAGTCCGACACGATGAGGAAGTAATCCACAAACCCCATCTTGTTTATCATATCAAGCTCATAATCTAGCTGCAAATGCACCTCGGGGCTGTTGGGGTAGCGCTCGGCAAAGCCTCGCTCGCAAAGCTTTTTGAGATAGGCAAAGCTATCGTCTTCCCCCTCGGGCAGCTTGAAGCGCGGGAGAAAATAATGCCCGAACTGAAAGTCGAAATTGCACATCTCGGCAATTTTCACGGTGTTGTCCGCCGCGTCCTGAAAATCCGGGAACAAAGCGCGCATCTCCTGCTCGCTCTTCAAGTAAAGCTCCTGCGATTCAAAGCGCATACGGTTGGGGTCATCCACGGTTTTGCCCATTTGGATGCACATCAAAACATCCTGATAATATGCGTCCTTTTTCTCTATATAATGCGCGTCATTTGTCAGCACAAGGGGTATGCCCGTTTCGCGGTGGAGCGAAATCAGCTCGCGCGCGGCCTTTTTCTCGTCAAAAATGCCGTGATCCTGTATTTCCAAGTAGAAATTGCCCTCGCCGAACAGCTCATTAAGCTCCAAGGCGCGAGCGCGAGCGCCCACATAGTCCCCGTGGATGAGCTTTTGCGGGATTTCGCCCGCGAGACAGCCGGAAAGGCAAACAAGCCCCTCGGCGTGCTCGTGCAGAAGCTCCCAATCTATCCTCGGCTTTGTGTAAAACCCCTCGGTAAACGCCGCCGACACAAGGTAGCAAAGGTTTTTGTACCCCGTTTCGTTTTTGCACAGCAAAATAAGGTGGGAGTAGTTCCAGTCCACAATATGCTCGCGGTCGCTCATTCTTCGCGGGGCAACGTAGATTTCGCAGCCGATAATCGGCTTTATGCCCGCTTCCTTGCAGGCCTTATAAAACGCCACAGCGCCGTACATCACGCCGTGATCCGTCACGGCGAGCGCCGTCTGCCCCAGCTCCGCCGCCTTTTCGGCGATTTTATCTATCCGGCAAGCCCCGTCAAGCAGGGAGTACTCCGTATGAACGTGCAGATGAACAAAGCCCATTTACTCTTCCTCCCGCTCCTTTCTCTCGTTCTCCTCTTCCGGTACAAGGCTCATGATTTTCCTGAACCTGTGGCTCAGGCAGCTTTTTGTCACCGGGGGATTTGACAGCATTGCCAAGTCCGCCAAGCTCGCGGCGGGGTTCGTGATGCGCAAAAGCGCCGCGTCCTTCAGCGGTTCGGGCAGCGCGTCCAAGCCGCCGTATTCGCGCGCGAGGTATTTTATCGCGCGCAGCTGCGCCTCGGCGGCGAGCACGGTTTTGTCGGTGTTGGCCGAGTCGCAGTTTATCTGGCGGGTTATCGTATTTCGCATTTCCTTGTCGACTTTCGCCGTCATTATCTTCATCGCCGTGGACGGCGCGCCGAGCGTGGTAAAAAAGTCAGCTATCGCGTCGGCCTGCTTGAAGTATAAAAGGGAATTGCCGCTCCGCTCCGTCTCCTTGGGGGAAAAGCCCATGTCAAGGAGCATGGAGTACACCTCGCGGCTTACACTGCGGTGGGGTGTAGCCAGCTCCAGGTGATAGCGCTTTTCGGGGTCGGTTACGCTACCCCCGGCCAAGAACGCCCCCCGCACAAAGCTTGTGCGGCAGCAGTCCTCTTCCAGCACGCCGTAATTTACGTGGTGGGCAAGGAAAGAATCTATATCAGCGCCGTAATAATCCAGTATATGCGCGATTTTTTCGCGTTCTCGCACGATAAATGTTTTCTTACCCTCTGCCCCCTCCGGCGGGAGGACATCAAAGGCCACGGAGTAGGCGCGGCGGAAAAGGCGCGGCAAACGCGCGGCAAACGCGTCGCTTGCCGTGATAATGCGTATTTCCTTTGCCGTGAAGGTGTTGCAGTACATCAGCACCCCGTAGCATTCCGCCGCCGCGTCACAGCGGCGGTCAATGCGCTGTTGGCAAAGCTCCGCCTTTGCCTGAGACGAAAATGACATCCTTATCTTCTCCTATTTGCTGACGAAAATCGAACGCCCGTCAGCTTCACTTATCCACATCGCGGTTGATGTTCACCGAGCTTACGCCCTTTGCCGTGAGATAGTCATTCAGCGCGGACGCGATAGCCACGCTTCTGTGCCGCCCGCCGGTGCAGCCGATGGCGATGGTAAGCGTGAGCTTGCCCTCTTCTATGTAAAGCGGCAGCAGATAATCCACCATGTCCTCAAGCTTTTCCATGAATACGCGCGTCTGCTGATAACCGAAAACAAACTCGAATACGGGTCTATCCAGCCCGCTCATCTCGCGCAAATCCTCCACGTAAAAGGGGTTCGGCAAAAAGCGCGCGTCAAACACCAAGTCCGCGTCCATCGGCATACCGTGCTTATACCCAAAGCTCATCACAACCACGTCTATTTCCCGCTTGCGGCCGTCCTTGGCGAAGAGGGAGAAGAGCCTGTTTTGAAGCATACCGAGGGTTAACCCTGCGGAGTTGACGATAAAGTCCGCCCGCTCGCGCACGGGGGCAAGCAGCTCCTGCTCTTTTTTTATCGCCTCTTCCACGCTCATCCCGCGCGTTTGAAGCGGGTGACGGCGGCGGGACTCCTTGTAGCGCTTGACGAGGGTTTTGTCGTCCGCGTCCATATAGAGCATTCGGCAGTTGCAGTTCATGCCGTTTAGGAGATCGAGCGTATTCAAAAGCTGGTCAAAGCCGCTCTTCTCGCGCACATCCGTCACGAGCGCCACGCGCTCATACCGCCCCGCCGTGGCTACGCAGAGCTCTGCAAACCTCGGCATTAGCGCCACGGGCATATTATCCACGCAGTAGTAATCCAAGTCCTCCAGCACATCCGCCGCGCGGCTTTTTCCCGCGCCGGACAGCCCCGTTATAATCAAAAATTCCATTGCTCTCTCCTGTGGGCGTGTCGCCCGTGTTGTGGGGGTGGGGTTGTTTATCTCAGCTTTCGCTCTCGCCGCCGGGGGCAAAGCTCAGCCCCGCCTCGGCAAATTTATTCCTCGGCACCTGCGGCCCGCGATCTTCAAGCTTATAGTCGGGCGGGTAAAGGATAATTTCCGGCTCTAAGAGTATCTGCGAATTTTCATATACCCGCTTTCTAATCTCTTTAAGAAGCTCATGCACATCGCTCGCGGTAGCCGAGCCTGTGTTGACGACAAAGCCCGCGTGCTTCTCGCTCACCTGCGCGCCGCCCACGCTGTAGCCCTTTAAGCCCGCTTCCTCTATAAGCGCGGCGGCATAATGCCCCTCGGGGCGCTTGAAAGCGCTGCCCGCCGAGGGCAGGTCAAGCGGCTGCTTTTCGCGGCGGCGCTCGTTCAGCTCGCGCATCTTCGCGGCGATTTCGTCCTTGTTGCCCTCTTGAAGCCTGAACACCGCGCTCATTATCACGTTGCCGGGGATTTTCTTAAATGCGCTCGACCTATATTCAAAGCCGCATTTCTCCCCCTCGGTTTCGTATAGGCGCTGCTCGGGCAGGTAATAGCTCACCACGCTCTCCACGCAGTCTTTCATTTCCCCGCCGTATGCGCCCGCGTTCATCATTATCCCGCCGCCGACAGAGCCGGGAATCCCGGACGCAAACTCCAAGCCCGCAAGCCCATTCTGCTGGGCAAACGCCGCAAGCTTACTCAGCGGCACGCCCGCCTCGGCGTATATTGCCCCGTCCGGCAGCAGGAAAAGCTTCGTCAGCTTCTCTGTTGTCACTGCAAAAACCTCGCTCATGCCCTCATCGGGAAAGACGGTGTTCGTGCAGTTACCGAGCATAAGGGGGGCAAGCTCGTGTTCTTTCAATATGCAGCAGATTTTAGCGAGGCTCGTCACATCGCCGGGGCTTGCAAGCGCCCTTATCGGCCCGCCCACGCGAAAGGAGCAATGCTCGCGCATGGGCTCATTCTCCAAAAGCTTCAGCCCCGGCAGAGCCTTTTTTATCTCAATTATTGCGTTTTCAAGCTTTTCCATAGTTTTCTCCATAAAATTAATGCGTTTATATCATTTTTTGCTGTTTTCGCAAGTTTTCCCTTGCGCCCGTGCCGTCAAATCCAGCCCGCGTCTATGGCGCTGTCGTGCTCGGCGGCAAGGGTTTCAGCGGCGTTGTAGCCCATTTTCTTTTGGCGGTTGTTCATCGCGGCAAGCTCCACGATTACGGCGAGGTTTCTGCCCGGCCGCACGGGGATAGTCACGAGCGGCAGCGTCACGCCGAGTATGGTTTCCCGCTCGTCCGTGAGGCCGAGGCGGTCATACGCCTTGCCCTCTTCCCACGGCTCCATGCGCACAACAAGGTCTATCCCGCCCTCGGGCTTGACCGCGCCCACGCCGTAGATATGGCGCACGTTGATAACGCCTATCCCGCGAAGCTCCATGTAATAGCGTATAAGCTCCGGCGCGCTGCCGAGCAGGCTGTGCCGGTCGATGCGCTTTATCTCCACGGCATCGTCCGCAATCAGCCGGTGGCCGCGCTTTACAAGCTCCAGCGCGGTTTCACTCTTGCCTATGCCGCTGTCACCCATTAAGAGTACGCCCTCGCCGTAGACCTCTACCAGCACCCCGTGGGTCGTCAGACGGGGGGCGAGATAGTGCTGGAGCGCGCTTATAACGTTTGCTTGGAAGGTGGAAGTGTCCTCATTGGTGATAAATACATTGCGGTTAAACCGCTCTGCCGTCTCCAAGCACTCCGGGAACGGCGTAACCCCGTGGCAGATTACAAGCCCCGCAATGTCGTACTGCATGAATTTTTCAAACGCGTTCAGGCGCTCTTCATGCGTGAGCGTATCCAAATACGTGCTCTCCACGCGGCCTATAATCTGCAAGCGGTGCGGGTCGAAGTAGTTATAAAACCCCGTCAGCTGCATGGCCGGGCGGTTCACGTCCGAGGTCGTGAGCACGGCGGATTCGTAGTCGGAAGATACGTGCAGGGGCTTTAATTGAAGCTCCTCGGCGATGGTTTTCAGCTTTACGGTGTACTTATTGCGCATGGGTGTACGCCTCCCGTTTTATTCTCTGTACCTTATTATATTCTATTTCCGCCCGCTAGGCAATACCCGTAAACGCATCCGGGCGTTGAAATTTTGCGTCCGATTGCGGCAGAATACGCCCCGCGATGATTTTTGTATCAAAAATTACACCGAATCGCAAAATTTCTCTTGCATTTTATGCTCAGTTCTGCTAATATAATAAAGCTGTTCAAAAATGAGCGGCTAAACACAAGCAAGGAGGTGCTTCAACTCATGGCAAAGTGTCAGTTTTGCGACAAGGATATGGCTTTCGGCATTCAGGTCAGCCATTCCCACAGACGCTCCAACCGTACTTGGAAGCCCAATGTGAAGCGCGTCAAGGCCATCGTGGACGGTTCTCCCAAGCATGTTTACGTCTGCACTCGCTGCCTGCGCAGCGGCAAGGTCACCCGCGCTGTGTAATTTTACATTACCCGAAACAAAGCCTGTCGAGCATTCACGACGGGCTTTTTTCGGTTCTATACAAAAACCCCGCCCGACACTTGACAAATGCACGGGCGAGGCTATATAATGAAGTCAGAAAAATGGTGCTGCCGATAGACGGTTAGCTATCCGTTGCAAATTGAGAAATAACCGCTTTGCTTGGGCAGCTGGGGCGGTTATTTCTTATTGGCTTGAATGCACACGCCAACAATGCCGATGACAACAAGGCAGAACTGGAACAGATCCGCGTATGTAATGTTCATAGCATCCCCCCTCTCCGTTCGGAGAGAGAGTAAGCCCTCTCCGATTATTCGGAAAGGCTAACCGCCTACCGTTATGGCAGCACCAAAGACAGCATACCACATCATTCGCCTAAATGCAACTATTTACAGATATTTTGGAGGCCGATTATGAAAGAGCTTGAACAGCGCATTCTCACCGACGGCAAGATTAAGCCCGGCGGAATTTTGAAGGTTGATTCCTTCCTCAATCACCAGCTTGACCCCCGCTTATTCTACGATATGGCCGCGGAGCTGCGCCGCCTTTTTGCCGGCGAGCAGATAGATAAAATCCTCACAGTCGAAGCCTCCGGCATAGCCCTTGCCATCATGGCGGCATATGTTTTCAACTGCAAGGCCGTTTTCGCCAAGAAGAGTAAATCCAAAAACATCTCCGACGATGTTTACTCCGCCGAGGTCGTTTCCTTTACCCACGGCAACACCAACACCGTCATCCTCTCCAAGGAATATCTTCACGCGGGTGAACGCGTGCTCGTCGTGGACGATTTTTTGGCCACGGGCGCGGCGCTTGTCGGGCTGAAAGCCCTTATCGAGCAGGCGGGTGCAACCATGGTGGGCGCGGGTATCGCGATAGAAAAGGTGTTCCAAGGCGGCGGGGACGCGCTTCGCGCGCAGGGCGTGCGCGTGGAGTCCCTCGCGAGGATCGCTTCCATGTCCGATACGGGCTTGACCTTTGTGCAAGATTGACAAAATCGGTGCGCGATTTTTGTCAAA
This sequence comes from uncultured Oscillospiraceae bacterium, assembly GCA_964426095.1. Classification (GTDB taxonomy): domain Bacteria; phylum Bacillota; class Clostridia; order Oscillospirales; family Oscillospiraceae; genus Limivicinus. Next base: position 11,593 of record CAYRPD010000026.1, read on the forward strand.
ATCGTAGAAAACCCTGTCTTGACTTTTCTCGCCCCAACTGATAATCTATATACATACCAAGCAAGTGCCGCGTATTTGCGGTTTTTGCAGTGCGTCACTTGCTTGTTTTTAATACAATTTAATATTGTGCTTTCGATATAATCAAATGATATGGTTTTGAAGTCTCTACCCGGACGCCGTAAATGGCCGGACTATCGGAGTTTTTTAATCGAGGGCGCAGTGTTTGTATCTGCGTCTTTTTTGTTTCTCGGTTTCCTGTTAACGCTCCGATTTTGCTGCGCAAACGCGATTTTTCTTTAGCTTCGCTGTATTTTCGGTGCGTTTACGTGATTTTGCGTCCCCCGCAAACCCGTTCAAATCCGCTTTAAGCGGTTTTGATATAAAATTTATTTTTTACAGGAGATAAGAAATGAAAAAGATCGTCGCTCTGCTTATGGCGCTCGTCATGGTATTTGCGCTTTGCGCTTGCGGTCAGTCCGCCGAAGCCCCCGCTGCTTCCGAGGCTGCCGATGCCGCTGTTGACACCGCCCCCGCTGCCGCTGCCGATTTTAAGGCCGGCTTCATTTTCCTGCACGATGAAAACTCCACCTATGACGCAAACTTCATCAACGCCGCCAAGGCCGCTTGCGCAAACCTTGGCCTGAGCGAGGATCAGTACATATTCAAAACCCAGATTGCCGAGTCCCAGGCTTGCCAGGAAGCAGCCGAGGAGCTTGTTGACGCGGGCTGCACCGTGATTTTTGCCGACTCTTTCGGCCATGAGAGCTTCCTGCTCGCCGCCGCCAAGGAGTTCCCCGAGGTTCAGTTCTGCCACTCCACCGGCACCATGGCTCACACCGAGAACCTTGCTAACTTCCACAACGCTTTCGCTTCCATCTACGAAGGTCGTTACCTCGCCGGTGTTGCTGCCGGTATGAAGCTCAACGAAATGATCGAGGCCGGTGAGTTCACCGCAGAAGAGGCCAAGATCGGCTATGTCGGCGCTTTCACCTATGCTGAAGTTATCTCCGGCTACACCTCTTTCTTCCTCGGCGCTCGCTCCGTTTGCCCCACCGCCACCATGGAAGTAACCTTCACCGGCTCTTGGTATGACGAGGCCGCCGAGAAGGAAGCCGCAAACAAGCTCATTGCTAACAACTGCAAACTCATCAGCCAGCACGCTGACTCCATGGGCGCTCCCACCGCTTGCGAGACCGCCGGTGTTCCCAACGTCTCCTACAACGGCTCTACTCTCGACGCTTGCCCCAACACCTTCATCGTTTCCTCTCGTATTGACTGGACTCCGTACTTCACCTACGCAATGAGCGCCGTTATGAACGGCGAGACCATAGACACCGACTGGACCGGCACTCTTGCCACCGGCTCCGTTGTTCTCACCGATGTTAACGAGGCTGTTGCAGCCGCCGGCACTGTTGAGAAGCTCGCCGAGGTCAAGGCCGCTCTTGAAGCGGGCGAGACCCACGTGTTCGATGCCGCCACCTTTACCGTCGGCGGTGAAGCTCTCACCTCTTACATGGCCGATGTCGATACCGACGCTGCCTACACCCCCGACACCGAAGTTATCCTCGACGGTTACTTCCACGAAAGCGAATTCCGCTCTGCGCCTTACTTCGATCTGCGCATTGACGGCATCTCCCTGCTGGACGAAAACTTCGGCTGATTGATTTAACCCCCTCTTCCGCCGGAACGCCTGACCACCTCCCTATGTTGGGCGTTCCTGCGGGTTAGGAGCGGCGGGAGTTTCCACACATTTCTCCCGCCGCGTTTTTACATTAAATATATTATTCTGACACCGTAAAGGAGAGCGCCGCGTTATATTTATCCCGCAGTGCTGTCCTTTGCGGTATTTAATTAGTAAGGAGCTGACGACATGGACAATAAGACAGCCGCCGTCAAAATGCGCAACATCACCAAGACCTTCGGCCCGGTTGTTGCCAACGACAAGGTTTGGCTTGATATTTACAGAGGAGAGATCCTCGCCCTGCTCGGCGAAAACGGCAGCGGCAAAACCACACTTATGAATATGCTCTCCGGCATCTATTTTCCCGATGAGGGGCAGATATTCATAGATGATAAGGAAGTTGTCATACGCTCCCCCAAGGACGCTTATGACCTCGGCATCGGCATGATTCATCAGCATTTCAAGCTCGTTGACGTGCTCACCGCCGCCGAGAACATCGTCCTCGGCCTCAAAGAGCCGGGGCGGCTGGACTTGAACGCCGCCGCCGCGAAGATTGAGGAAATCTGCTCGCTTTACGGCTTTGAGGTTGACCCCCGGCAGAAAATCTATGATATGTCCGTTTCGCAAAAGCAAACGGTGGAGATAGTCAAGGCGCTCTATCGCGGCGCGGATATTCTCATCCTCGACGAGCCTACCGCCGTCCTCACCCCGCAAGAGACGGACAAGCTCTTTGCCGTTTTGCGCAATATGCGCGATGCGGGCAAGGCCGTTGTAATCATCACGCACAAGATGCACGAGGTTGAAAGCCTTTCTGACCGCGTGGCGATACTCCGCCACGGGCAGTTTATCGGCGATATGCCCACTGCGTCCACCAATGCGCAGGAGATGACGAACATGATGGTCGGCCACGCCGTTTCCCTCAACATCTCCCGCCCCGAGCCTGTCAACCCCAAGCCGCGCATTGAGGTGAAAAACCTTTCCGTGCGCAGTATAGACGGAATTTTGAAGCTCGATGACGTGTCCTTCACCGCAAACTCCGGCGAAATCCTCGGCATTGCGGGCATTTCCGGCTGCGGGCAAAAGGAGCTTTTGGAAGCTATCGCGGGCTTGCAGCCCATTGAGGGCGGCACGATAAGCTATATTGAAGATAACGGCGAGCGCGAAGAGCTTGTCGGGCGTGACCCGCTTGAAATCGCGCAGCTTGGTGTGGCGCTGTCGTTCGTGCCGGAGGATAGGCTCGGCATGGGGCTTGTCGGCAGCATGGACTTGGCCGACAACATGATGCTCCGCTCATTCCGCAAGGGGCGCGGCGCGTTTACCGACAGAAAGTCCCCCCGCAAGCTTGCCGAAAGCGTAGTAAACGAGCTGGAAGTGAGCACCCCCGGCATCAGCACTCCCGTCCGCCGTCTCTCCGGCGGCAATGTGCAAAAGGTGCTTGTCGGGCGTGAAATCGCCTCTGCCCCCACCGTGCTCTTGACGGCTTACGCCGTGCGCGGGCTGGACATTAACTCTTCTTACACCATTTATGACCTCATAAACCGCCAAAAGCAAGCCGGTGTCGCCGTCATATATGTCGGCGAGGACTTGGACGTGTTGCTGGAGCTGGCCGACAGGATTTTGGTGCTTTGCTCGGGCAAGGTCAGCGGCATTATCCCCGGCCGAGGCGCGAAAAAGCGCGATGTCGGCATGATGATGACTAAGCTTGGAGGGAACAGTGCAGATGAATAACAAAAATAACGCGCCCCTTTTCCATATCGTCAAGCGCGGCGCACTGCCTTGGTACAAGGCTTGGGGCATTCGCCTTTTTGCGGTCGTGCTCGCGCTCATCGCCTGCGCCCTCATCACCGGCGTTACCACCGGCCTTAACCCCATCAAGGTGTACGCCACCATTCTTTCCGGCGCATTCGGCACGGCGCGCCGTTGCTGGATAACGGCGCAGAACGTGGCGGTGCTGCTGTGCATCTCCCTTGCCGTTACCCCCGCTTTCAAAATGCGCTTTTGGAACATCGGCGCTGAGGGTCAGGTGCTCGCGGGCGGCCTCGCCGCTGCGGCTTGCATGAAGTGCCTGGCCGAGGTTATGCCGAACGCCGCGCTCATCGCAGTTATGGTCGTGTCCTCTATAGTCGCAGGTGCGATTTGGGCAGGCATTCCGGCCATATTCAAGGCCAAGTGGGGCACGAATGAAACGCTCTTCACCCTAATGATGAACTATGTCGCCACGCAGCTTGTTGCGTTCTTCGTCATCGTGTGGGAAGTGCCGAAAGGCGCAGGACAAGTCGGCATCATCAACCAAAACACCGAGGCCGGCTGGCTGCCCGTTGTCGGGAACAAGTATTTGCTCAGCATCCTTGTCGTGCTGTTGATAACCGTTTTCGTTTATATTTACCTCAACTACACTAAGCACGGGTACGAAATCTCCGTTGTCGGCGAGAGCGAGCGCACCGCCCGCTATGTCGGCATCAAGGTTAACCGCGTAATCGTCCGCACCATGCTCCTCTCCGGCGCAATCTGCGGCGTGGCCGGGCTGCTGCTTGTCGGCGGCATTAACCACACCATTTCCACCACCATCGCCGACGGGCGCGGGTTCACGGCGGTGCTCGTCTCGTGGCTGGCGAAATTCGACCCCGTCATTATGATTTTCACCAGTCTCCTGATTGTGCTTCTCGACCGCGGCGCGGGCGAAATCGCCACGCAGTTCATGCTCAACCAGTCCTTTTCCGATATCATCACCGGCGTGATACTCTTCTTCATCATCGGCAGTGAGTTTTTCATCAGCTACAAGCTCACCCTGCGCAAAACCGCTAAGGAGGACTGATTAAATGTTTGATATAGTTTCCTTTATTCCCAGAGCCGTCGCCCAGGGCATTCCCCTGCTTTACGGCAGCACCGGCGAAACCCTCACCGAGAAATCCGGCAACCTCAACCTCGGTATACCGGGCATTATGTATGTCGGCGCTATCAGCGGCGTAATCGGCGCATTCCTGTATGAGCAGGGCTGCGGCAGCGCCGAGAACATGAACGCGGTTTTGACGATTTTGATTCCGCTGCTCTCCACGCTTCTCGGCTCGCTTTTCATGGGGCTTATCTACTGCTTCCTCACGGTTACGCTTCGCGCAAATCAGAATGTCACCGGCCTTGCCATGACGACCTTCGGCGTGGGCATTGGCAACTTTTTCGGCGGCTCGCTCATCAAACTCACGGGCAGCGAAGTCCCCTCTATCGCGCTTTCTGCCACCAGCCTTGCGTTCAGCAAGTCTCTTCCCGTGGCCGATTCCCTCGGCGCTCTCGGCAGTATCTTTCTTTCCTACGGTTTTCTTGCCTACCTTGCGGTAGTCGTGGCGCTCATCGCGTCCTATGTCCTCAATCACACCCGCGTGGGCTTGAATCTCCGTGCCGTCGGCGAAAGCCCGAACACAGCGGACGCGGCGGGCATAAACGTCAGCCGCTATAAGTACATGGCAACCTGCATCGGCAGCATGATTGCCGGGCTTGGCGGACTGTACTACGTAATGGATTACGCCTGCGGCGTTTGGTCAAATGACGCATTTGGCGACCGCGGCTGGCTTGCAATCGCGCTCGTTATCTTCACTGTTTGGCGGCCGAGCCTGAGCGTGCTTGGGTCTATCCTCTTCGGCGGGCTGTATATCCTCTATATCTTCATCCCCACCGGCACGAACCTCGCCGTCAAGGAGCTTTACAAAATGCTCCCCTACATAGTCACGATAATCGTACTCGTTGCCACCAGTATGCGCAACAAGCGCGAAAACCAGCCCCCCATGTCCTTGGGTTTGGCCTACTTCCGCGAGGAACGCTGAGGGGAGTAACAAAGCAAGAAAACACACTCTCTAATAATTATTAGTGTTCAAACCGTCCGGGAATATTGCCGGATAGGCACTAAACAAGAAAGCATCCGTGCAGAAGCTTCTACACGGATGCTTTCTTAATCCCCGGACGCTCTGGTTTATGATGTTTATGACAAACCGACTTTAACTCGCTCTTATTCAGCTCGGAGCTATTCATTGGTTAAGCAAATACACGCCTATACAAGCAAGCCCTACGCCAAGCATAGAAAACCCGGATTGCATATCAATTTCACCAAGCAAAGATGAAACAATAACTGCTACACCCATAGCAACCGGTATTGCTTTCAGAATGATGTTAATTATCTGCTCTGCATTTTTATGTTCCGAATCTGGGACTGCCTTGGCGTTCATAAGCTCTTCCACGGACACTTCAAGTATCTCTGCAAGCTTCGGGATGGTTGCTGTATCAGGAAACGCAACATTCCTTTCCCATTTAGAAACGGCTTTATCCGTGATATTGAGCTTATCAGCCAACTCCTTCTGTGTCATTCCTTTTTCTTTGCGAAGCGTACTGACGATTTCCCCCATAGATTTGTTTGTCATGTAATTATCTCCTTTGCGAATTGTGCTGTATACAGTATAACGCTTCATCACAAAGAAGTAAACCGAAGGAAGGTAGAGTTTACTAAACCCAAGGTTTACTTCATGTAGTGCGCCCTAGAGGTGCAAAACAGCATATGCAAAAACGCCGCAGATTACTCTGCGGCGTTCAGTGTGTTGGCATTGACCTATCTTCCCGGTCCGTCTCCAGACAAGTATTGTCGGCACTG
>CAYRPD010000027.1:0-16285 GCA_964426095.1 uncultured Oscillospiraceae bacterium
AGAGTATAATACTAACGTTATACTGAATCGTGCTGTACATATCTGTAAGGCGATGTGCTTTTTTTGTGGGCGCTTTACTTTAGCAAAGCAATCCGCGATAGAGCAAACTGCACATTTGTCCGCCGATGCCGCACAGGACGGAGAGGTATAAAAAACATTTTTGGAGGACAAACATGAAGAAACTTATCGCTCTGCTTATGGCACTGTGCATGGTTTTCGCTCTGTGCGCCTGCGGCTCTTCCGCCGCTCCCGCTGAGCAGCCCGCAGCATCCGAAGACGCTGCCGCCGAGGATATCCACATCGGTATAGTCACCGGCTCCGTCTCCCAGTCTGAGGACGACCGCCGCGGCGCGGAAGCTTTCCAGGCAATGTACGGCGAGGACATGGTCAAGCTGGCCATCTACCCCGACAACTTTACCGAAGAGCTTGAAACCACCATCCAGACCATCGTTAACCTTTCCGATGACCCCGCCATGAAGGCGATCATCGTCAACCAAGCCGTTCCCGGCACCACCGAAGCTTTCCGCCGCATTAAGGAAAGCCGCCCCGACATCATCTGCATCGCAGGTGAGGCTCACGAAGACCTGCCCGAAATCGGCTCTGCCGCAGACCTCGTTTGCAACAACGACTTCGTTGCCCGTGGCTACCTCATCATCAAGACCGCCCACGAGCTCGGCTGCGACACCTTTGTTCACATCTCCTTCCCGCGTCATATGTCCTACGAGACTATGAGCCGCCGTGTTGCCATCATGCAGGCTGCCTGCGAGGAGTTCGGCATGGAGTTCGTTCTTGAGACCGCTCCCGACCCCACTTCCGACGTCGGCACTGCCGGTGCTCAGGCTTACGTTCTTGAGAAGGTTCCCGAGTGGGTTGAGAAGTACGGCCAGAACGCTGCTTACTTCTGCACCAACGACGCTCACACCGAGCCTCTGCTCAAGCAGCTTCTTGAGTACGGCGGATACTTCATCGAAGCAGACCTTCCCTCTCCCACCATGGGTTACCCCGGTGCTCTCGGCCTTGACCTGACCGAGGAAGCGGGCGACTACGAGAAGATCCTCGCCAAGGTTGAGCAGGCTATCTGCGAAAAGGGCGGCGCCGATCACTTCGGCACTTGGGCTTACTCCTACGGCTACACTGTTTCCGCCGGTCTTGCCCAGCACGCTCTGAACGTCATCAACGGCGAGAGCGAGCTTTGCGACATGGACGATATCGCAAAGGCTTACGAAGTGTTCTCCCCCAACGCTGCATGGAACGGCTCTAACTACACCAATGCCGAGACCGGCGTTAAGGCTGACAACACCTTCCTTGTCTACCAGGATACTTACGTTATGGGTAACCCCGGCCACTTTGTCGGCGCTACCTCCGTTGAAGTTCCTGAGAAGTACTTCACCATCAAGTAATCCAACGTTACAGTATTAAAGGGGGAGGACTATCCTCCCCCCGACTTTTTAGATTAGGATTTGAGAGATATGATAAATGCCACAGCTCCGTTACTGGAGATGAAAAATATCAAAAAGGACTTTTTCGGCAATCAGGTTCTCACGGATATCAACCTCACTTTGCACGAGGGCGAAGTGCTCGGCCTGTGCGGCGAGAACGGAGCCGGAAAAAGCACCCTGATGAAGATACTTTTCGGAATGGACGTTATCCGCGAGACGGGCGGCTACGAGGGAGACATTCTTGTTGACGGCGAGAAGGTCAGCTTTGCCACGCCCTTTGACGCGCTCAAGGCCGGAATAGGCATGGTACACCAAGAGTTTTCGCTCATTCCCGGCTTCACCGCAACCGAAAATATCCTCCTCAACCGCGAGCCGAAGAAAACCAACGTCATCGCGCAGGTTTTCGGCGATAGGCTCGACACGCTCGACTATAACGAGATGAACGGCCGCGCAGAGGCGGCTATAGAAAAGATGGGCTTTTCCATTGACTGCAACATGGTTATAAACGATATGCCCGTCGGCCACAAGCAGTTTACCGAGATTGCCCGCGAGCTTTCAAAGGACAATTTGAAGCTCCTTATCCTCGACGAGCCCACCGCCGTGCTTACCGAAAAGGAAGCCGAAGCGCTTTTGGACTCTATAAAGAGTATGTCCGCAAAGGGCATTGCCGTAATATTCATTACGCACAGACTCCACGAGATTCTTTCCGTGTGCGACACTGTTGTCGTCATGCGTGACGGTTACGTTGTCAAAAACGTTCCCGCAAAAGAAACCGATGTTTCCGATATTACCAAGTGGATGGTTGGCCGCAGTGTGACCGCTGCCGCCAATGACAATATAAGAACTATGCCGGATGCAAAGACCGTTATGAGCATCCGCAAGCTTTGGGTCGATATGCCCGGCGAAATCGTCCGCAATGTCAATCTTGACGTTAAAGAAGGCGAAATCCTCGGCATAGGCGGCCTTGCCGGCCAAGGCAAGCTCGGCATTCCCAACGGAATCATGGGGCTTTGCGAAGCGGGCGGCACGGTCGAATTCAACGGCAAGCCCATAGAGCTCAACAGCCCCCGTAAGTGCTTGGATGCGTCCATCGCGTTCGTGTCCGAGGATAGGCGCGGCGTGGGTTTACTTTTAGACGAAACGCTTGAATGGAATATTGCGTTCCCTGCCATGCAGGTGCAAAATAAATTCCTCAAGAAGCTCTTGGGCGGCCTTATAAAGTGGAGAGACGACAAGGCCATTACCGAAGTCACCGAGAAATACATCTCCGAGCTTATGATAAAATGCACCGGCTCTAAGCAAAAGGCGAAGGAGCTTTCCGGCGGCAACCAGCAAAAGGTGTGCCTTGCCAAGGCGTTCGCGCTTGAACCGAAGTTCCTTTTCGTTTCCGAGCCTACCCGCGGCATAGACGTGGGCGCAAAGTCGCTCGTGCTTGACGCGCTCAAGCGCTTCAACCGCGAATCCGGTGTTACTATCGTTATGATTTCCTCCGAGCTTGAAGAGCTTCGACAGGTGTGTGACCGCATTGCAATCGTGTCCGGCGGGCGCATTTCCGGCATACTCCCGGCCGGCGCACCGTCTGAGGATTTCGGTATGCTCATGGTCAGTCAGGTAAAGTGAGGTGGAGAAATGAACAGACAGTTATCCGGTGAAAACGCCACGTTTTCCGAAAGAATAAGGGCCGCGCTCAACGCGTTCGGCCTGCCGAGAATCATTATTGCGGCTTTCCTGCTGTTGCTCTTCGCCGCCGCTCCGCTTGTCGGCGCGGATCTTGCCACGCAGATTACCAATACCCTCAACCGCTTCAGCTGGAACGCGATTTTGGTTTTGGCAATGGTGCCGATGATTCACTCCGGCTGCGGGCTTAACTTCGGCCTGCCGCTCGGCATAATCTCCGGCCTTTTGGGCGCAACGCTCTCCATTGAGTTCGGCTTCACGGGCGCTATGAGCTTTTTCATGGCTATCGTAATCGCCACGCCCTTTGCCCTCATCCTCGGCGCGGGCTACGGCTGGCTTCTCAACAAGATAAAGGGCGGCGAAATGATGATAGCCACCTATGTGGGCTTCTCGTCCGTGTCCTTTATGTGCATGATGTGGCTTCTCCTGCCGTACAAAAGCCCGACAATGGTTTGGGGCTTCTCCGGCGAGGGGCTTCGCACCACGATATCCCTTGAAGGCTTTTACGACAAGGTGCTTGCAAACTTCCTGCAAATCAACATCGGCAACCTCTCTATCCCCACGGGCTCTTTGCTGTTCTTCGCGCTTTTGGCTTTCCTCATGTGGGCGTTTCTTCACACCAAGACCGGCACTGCCATGACCGCGGTCGGCTCTAACCCCACCTTTGCCAAGGCCGCGGGCGTAAACGTGGATAAGATGAGACTTTTGTCGGTTGTAATGAGCACGTGGCTTGCCGCCGTGGGCATACTCGTTTATGAGCAGGGCTTCGGCTTTATTCAGATTTACACGGCTCCGTTTTACATGGCGCTGCCCGCCGTGTCCGCCATACTTATAGGCGGCGCGTCGGTCAACAAGGCCAGCATTGCAAACGTCATCATCGGTACATTCCTCTTCCAAGGCATTGTCACCATGACACCGACTGTTATGAACTCCATGATCCACATGGATATGAGCGAGGTTATAAGAATTATCATCTCCAACGGTATGATTCTCTACGCGCTTACAAGAAAGACGGAGGGCTCGAAATGAAAAACAAAACCGTAAAAACCGGCACGAGCGCGTCTTTCAGCAGCAAGGTGCTCAGCTTTGCAAAGAATAACTCTGTGCCTATCATGTTCGTGATAATCTGCCTTGTGTGCATTCCTATCTCTGGGTTCTCTTTCGGATATCTCGTCAACGAGATAGTCACGCGTATGGGCAGAAACATCTTCCTCATCCTTTGCCTGCTCTTCCCCATAATGGCGGGCATGGGGCTTAACTTCGGCATGACCCTCGGCGCGATGGCGGGCGAAATCGCCCTCATCTTCGTGGCCGACTGGCAGGTTTGGGGCATTCCCGGTGTTGTACTGGCGATGATCCTTTCCATTCCGTTCTCGGTTGTGCTGGGGCTTTTGTGCGGCAAGCTTTTGAATATGTCAAGAGGCCGCGAAATGATAACAAGCTACATTATAAGCTTCTTTATCAACGGCGTGTATCAGCTTATTGTGCTTTACATGATGGGTTCTATCATCCCCATAAAGCACTTCTCCCTCAAGCTCCCGCGCGGCTACGGCATCAGAAACACCGTCAGCCTTTTGAATATGCGTCAGAGCGTGGATAATCTTCTTGCGGTCAATATCGGCGGCGTGAAGATCCCCGTGCTCACGTTTATCATCATCGCGGTGTTCTGCGTGTTTATCGTATGGTTCAGAAAAACCAAGCTCGGCCAGGATATGCGCGCTGTCGGGCAGGATATGGAGGTTGCGCGCGATGCCGGTATAAAGGTGGAGCGCACGAGAATCATCTCTATCGTCATGAGCACCGTGTTCTCCGGCTTCGGCATGATAATCTACCTCCAGAACATGGGCAACATCGCCACGTATTCTTCCCACTCGCAGATAGGTATGTTCTGCATAGCGGCGCTTCTCGTGGGCGGTGCGTCGGTTGACAAGGCCTCTATAGGCAACGTTTTTCTCGGCGTTATCCTCTTCCACACGATGTTCATCGTTGCCCCCTCTGCCGGTGCGGCAATTACGGGCGACTCTATGATAGGCGAATACTTCCGCGTGTTCGTTTCCTACGCCGTTATCACCGTGGCGCTTATCATGTATGAAACCAAGAAACGCAAGCAGAAGAGTCTCATGGGTCAGCAGCTTGCCCGCGAACAGGAGGAGCAGGGATGAACAGTAAGTTAAAAACTGCCTTGATTCGGCTTGCCGCCGTTCTGCTTCTTGTCGCGATAGGCGTTGCAATGTATTTCTTAGGCCGCGGCCACACCGTGTATCTGGACAATAAAAAGCTTGAGCATGACGGCACACTGTACGACACCCCCTATAAGGTCGAGGTTTATGTGGACGGTGAGCGCGTTGCCAAGCTCTACGATAAGGAGCGCGGCTCGTCCATCTGCATCGGGGCAAACTTTGAAATGGAGCTTGTCATCACCGAGGAAAAGGGCGGCGAGGAGACCACCGAGAGCTATGCTATCAAGCTTCCTTACGATAAGGACGGGCTTATAGTCAATCTCCCCGCTCTTCGCGCAGGGCTTTCGCAGGATGTCTATATGACAGAGTTTATCTCCACCGAGGAAGCCAACCCCGTTGAAGAAGAGGTTGTGACGGACGAATTTGCCATGGATACCGAGGCAGAGTTCTGATTCGACAAAAAAGAGCATATAAAGAGCAATGGGGCGCAATACTCCATTGCTCTTTGCATAAGGGCTTGACCTTATAGCAGGTATATAGTTTATAATGTGAAATATCTTGAAATTTGACAAGGAGAGTGTAAATTGTTTTCCCGCGTGAAGAAGGTTTGGAGCAAGCTTACCGAGGGGATTACGGCGAAAACCGTGTTGGTTATCCTCTTGGGTGCGATGATATGCACCTTCGGCATACATAATATTCACCAGCGCACGAATATCACCGAGGGCGGAATACTGGGGCTTATGCTGCTTTTGGAGCATTGGTTCGGCATATCACCGGCGTACCTTACCCCCGTGCTGGACGCGATATGCTATATTCTCGCGTTTAAATTCCTCGGCTGGGGCTTTATCAAGCTTTCCGCCGTGGCAACGCTCAGTATGTCCCTCTTTTATAAGCTGTGGGAAGCGTTCCCGCCGATGCTGCCGGATTTGTCGGCGCACCCGCTTTTAGCGGCGGTGCTCGGCGGCATATTTGTCGGCTTGGGCTTCGGGCTTATCATCCGTCAGGGCGGCTCGGGCGGCGGGGACGATGCCTTGGCGCTCGTGCTCTCAAAGCTTTTTAAGTGGAAGCTTGCGCGCGCCTATCTCTTCGCGGATGTTACGGTGCTTCTCCTTTCGCTTTCGTATATCCCCTTTAAGCGCATAGTGTTCTCCCTCATCACGGTTACGATTTCCTCTAACCTCATTGACGTGGTGAACGATTTTAAATTGCCGAAAAAGGGCGAGAATAAGTAATAATGTGCAGGGTATGGTTCAATAAAAGCCATACCCTGCCTTTTCGTATGCTTTACAAACTGTTCACGGACAAGGCATTGACATTGTGATATTGCGTCAGTATAATCTAACTTTGTTAACCCGGTTAGCTAAATGAAAAAGGTGAGTGTTCACTATGGCAACGCAGAAAGAGATAGAAACCCTGCTCAAAGCGATGCACAAAGCGCCGCCGTCCGAGCATTTTCAGAGGATAGATAAAAGCACTGTCGGCATACGCGCGATATTGAAGTATCTGTCCGAGAACGGCGAACAGGCCACGGCGGGCGAGATAAGCAAGGGCATCGGCGTGAGCACGGCGCGGGTTGCGGTGCTGCTTAAAAAGATGAATGCCAAGGGCTTTATCGAAAAGCAGGGCGACCCGACAGACGGCAGAATTGTCCTCGTTCGGCTTACCGAGCGGGGGAGAGACACCTCAAATCAGCTTCGCCGCGATATGTACGCGCAAATCGGCGCGCTCATCGACCGCCTCGGCATGGAGCGCCTTATGCAGTTTGCCGAGATTTCCCGCGAAATCCGCTCCGTTATGGAGAGCATGAATACACCCGATAAAACAGACTGAGGGCTGTTTTATCTTTTGTGAAATTACCTAACTGGGTTAGAAATCCAAGGCAAGGAGAGATCAGATGTTTAAGATACTTAAAAAGATGCCGAAGCGCGATTGGCTTTATTGCGCCGTGTGCGTTGCGCTTATTGCGGCGCAGGTGTGGCTTGATATCACGATGCCGGGGTATATGAACAAGATAACCGTGCTCGTGGAAACGCCGGGCAGCGCGATGGCGGATGTTTGGCGCGCGGGCGGCATGATGCTTTTGTGCGCGCTGGGGAGCTTGTTTGCCGCGGGCATTACCTCGGTGTTCTCCTCCCGCATCGGCAGTGACATGGCCTACACCCTGCGCAACGCCATGTTTTACAAGGTGCAGAGCTTTTCCATGGAAGAGATAGGCCGCTTCTCTACGGCAAGCTTGATTACCCGCTCCACGAATGACATTCAGCAGGTGCTCATGTTCATCGTCATGGGGCTTCAAATGCTCATAAAAGCCCCGCTTACCGCCGCATGGGCGATAATGAAGATTGCCGATAAGCAGTGGCAGTGGACGCTCTCTGTCGGCGCTGCGGTTGCGGCGCTCCTTATCGTGGTGAGTGTGTGCATTTCCCTCACCATGCCGAGATTTAAAAAGGTGCAAAAGCTCACGGATGACCTTAACCGCGTGACGCGCGAAAACCTGACGGGGCTTCGCGTGGTGCGGGCATATAACGCCGAGGCTTATCAGGAAAAGAAGTTTGAGGGCGCAAACGAAGCTTTAATGCGTACCCAGCTATTCACCCAGCGTACAATGGCATTTATGATGCCCTCGATGCAGCTTATTATGAGCTCTCTATCGCTGGCGGTATACTGGATAGGCGCGTATTTACTCCAACAGGCGGCAGACCCCGCCGCGCGCATTGCCCTTTTCGGAGACATGATGGTGTTCACGCAGTACGGAATGCAGGTTGTAATGTCGTTTATGATGCTGGTAATGATGTTCATGGTGTTGCCGCGCGCGTCCGTTTCCGCAAAGCGTATTAACGAGGTGCTCGACACCGAGCCTGCCATTGTAAACGGCACGAAAACCGAGGGCAAGCCCGGCCTTGCGGGCGAAATTGAGTTTAAAAACGTCACCTTCCGCTATCCCGATGCCGAAGAGGCGGTTTTGCGCGATATTACTTTCACCGCCGCAAAGGGCGAAACCGTGGCCTTTATCGGTTCTACCGGCTGCGGCAAGAGCACGGTTATAAACCTTGTCCCGCGCTTTTATGATGTTACCGAGGGGCAGGTGATTGTAGACGGCGTGGATGTGCGCGAATACGATGAGCACGCTCTGCGCAATAAGATAGCCTACGTTTCCCAAAAGGCTACGCTTTTCTCCGGCACTGTGCGCTCCAACATCGCCTACGGCGATAACGGCCGGGGCGAGGCCACGGCGGAAGAGGTAGAAGCCGCTGTAGAAACCGCCCAGGCCAAGGACTTTGTGGAGAGCTTGGAAAAAGGGTATGACGGCTTTGTCGCACAGGGCGGGGCGAACTTCTCCGGCGGGCAGAAGCAGCGGCTTTCGATTGCCCGTGCCGTTGCGAGAAAGGCGGAGATTCTGATATTTGACGACTCATTTTCCGCCCTTGACTATAAAACCGACCGCACGCTCAGAAACGCGCTTAAAGATAAATGCGGCGACACTACGCGCCTTATCGTTGCCCAGCGTATCGGTACTATACGCGATGCCGACAAGATAATCGTCTTGGACGAGGGGCGCATCGTCGGCATGGGCAAGCACGATGAGCTTATGCGCGATTGCGAAGTGTATAAGCAGATTGCCCTATCCCAGCTCAGTCAGGAGGAACTTGCGTAATGGAACAAAAAGAACGAAATTACACCTCTGCGCCCCCGCGTCCCATGCGGCGCGGCCCCGGCGGGAGAATGGGCGGCGGCGAAAAGGCCAAGGACTTTGTCGGCACGTGGAAAAAGCTTTTTATCTACTGCAAGCGCTATGCCCTGCCCTTTGCCTTTGCAATCCTCTGCGCCATCGGCGGCACTGTGTTGCAGCTTTTAGGGCCGGATAAGCTTTCCCAAATCGCCGCCGAGCTTGAAAAAGGGCTTTTGGGCGGCAGCATTGACCTTGATGCGATTATCAAGGTTGCGGGCGTGCTAATCTTTATGTACGCTTCAAGCTGGTTTTTGTCGCTTGCGCAGCAGTGGATAATGGCAACGCTTACTCAGCGCGTTTCCAAGTCCATGCGCGGTGATATTTCCCGGAAAATAAACCGCCTGCCGATGTGGTATTATAACCGCAACTCCACGGGCGATGTGCTCTCTCGCGTAACAAACGATGTCGATACCATCGGCCAATCGCTCAACCAAAGCGTGGCAAACCTCGTTTCGCAGTGCGTTTTGTTTGTCGGCAGCCTTGTTATGATGCTCATTACCAACACCGTAATGGCGCTTACTGCCGTGGCCGCCACGCTTATCGGCTTTGTCCTCATGATGCTCATCATGAGCCGCAGCCAAAAGTATTTCACCCGCCAGCAGCGCGCCTTGGGCGCGATAAACGGGCATATCGAGGAAATCTTCTCCGGCCATACCGTGGTGAAAGCCTATAACGGCGAAGCACAGGCCGCCGAGACCTTTGATAAGCTCAATTCAGACCTGCGCAACAGCGCTTTCCGCGCGCATTGCCTTTCCGGGCTTATGATGCCCCTGATGACCTTTATCGGCAACTTTGCCTATGTCGCAGTGTGCATTGTCGGCGGTACGCTTGCCATGAACGGCAGTATTGACTTTGCCGTTATCGTGGCCTTTGTGATGTATGTGCGCTACTTTACCCAGCCGCTTAATCAGATTTCCCAGTCCATGCAGAGTATGCAGTCTGCCGCTGCGGCGGGGGAGCGCGTGTTTGAATTCTTAGAGGCTGAGGAAATGGCGGACGAGAGCGGGAAAGAAACTAAGCTCACCGCCGCCGAGGGGCGCGTGGAGTTTGAGCACGTGAAGTTCGGCTATGAGGACACGGACAAAACCGTTATCCATGATTTCTCCGCCGAGGCAAAGCCGGGGCAGAAGATTGCCATTGTCGGCCCCACGGGTGCGGGCAAGACTACCATGGTGAATCTCCTCATGCGCTTCCATGAGCTTCAAGGGGGCGAAATACGCATTGACGGCGTACCCACAAGCGCCATGACGCGCGAGAGCGTCCATGCGCAGTTTTGCATGGTGCTTCAAGACACATGGCTTTTCGAGGGCACGATACGCGAGAATTTAGTTTATAACACCGAGGGCGTGAGCGAGGAGAAGATGCGCAGGGCTTGCAAGGCCGTGGGCTTGGATCATTTTATCCGAACCCTGCCGCACGGGTACGATACCGTGCTCAACGATCAGGTCAACCTCTCTCAAGGCCAAAAGCAGCAGCTTACCATTGCCCGCGCCATGATTGCCGACAAGCCCATGCTGATTCTGGACGAGGCTACAAGCTCTGTCGATACGCGCACGGAGCTGAAAATCCAAAATGCAATGGATGAGCTTATGAAAGGCCGTACCTCGTTTGTCATTGCTCACCGCCTTTCCACTATCAAGAATGCAGACTTGATTCTTGTCATGAATAACGGCGATATTGTCGAAAGCGGCACGCACGCTGAGCTTTTGGCAAAGGGCGGCTTCTACGCCGAGCTTTATAACAGCCAGTTTGAGCAGGTGTCTTGATGTGCGTGTGCAAATGTAGACGCTGAAAAACCGAATAAGCCGCGCGGCAAAAGGATGAAACAAAAATCTTTTTGCCGTGCGTTTTCTTTGCAGAAAATTATGTTGAGAAAGCGGAAGAAATGTAGTAGAATATAACGTAATATGTCTAAAGTCGGATATTGCGCGGTTTTCGCGCGCTCCGGCTTCAAGAAAGGGTATACGAATGCTTTTTAATTCATATATATTTGTTCTGTGCTTTCTGCCGCTGTGCCTTGCGGGGTATTTTCTTCTGAATAAACTAAAGCAATACCGCCTGGCGCTCGTTTTCCTGCTTGGAATGTCGCTGTGGTTTTACGGGGCGAATACACCGAAGTACCTTATCCTCATTCTCTCCAGCGTGCTTATAAATTTCGGCTTTTATAAGCTTTCGCGCGTGCTCACGGGCGATAAAAAGCGCAAGGCGGCCAAAGCGCTTGCCGTCATCCTCAACCTCGGCATACTCTTTTACTTTAAGTATTACGATTTCTTTGCCGACACGGTGAACACCGTTTTCGGCGCGAGCTGGACGCTTAAATACATCATGCTCCCGCTCGGCATAAGCTTTTTCACGTTCCAGCAGCTCTCCTTCGTCATTGATTCCTTCAGCGGCGAGGTTGAAGATTGCTCGCTTCTGGACTACGCTTGCTTTGTCACGTTCTTCCCCCAGCTTGTCGCGGGGCCTATCGTCACGCATGATGAGCTTGTCCCCCAACTTCAGGATCTGACTAAAAAGCGCTTTGACTTTGAAAACTTTTCCCGCGGCGTATATATATTTTCTATCGGCCTTGCCAAAAAGGTGCTCATTGCCGATAACCTCAACAGCATAGTCGCCACGGGCTACGCGCTCCTCTCCGGTAACGATGCTTCCCGCCTATCAAGCCTTGACTGCTTCGTCACCATGCTTGCCTACACCCTGCAAATGTACTTTGATTTCAGCGGCTACAGCGATATGGCGATAGGCCTTGGCAAGATGTTCAACATCGACCTGCCGCAAAACTTCAATTCCCCATACAAGGCCGTCACGATTTTGGATCACTGGAAGCGTTGGCACATCACGCTCACGCGCTTTTTGACAAAGTACATCTACATTCCCCTCGGCGGCAACCGCAAGGGTGCGGCGCGCACGTATATAAACGTCATGCTCGTTTACCTTGCCAGCGGCCTGTGGCACGGTGCTGGGTGGAACTTTGTGTGCTGGGGCGCGATGCACGGGCTGTTCTGCGTGATAACGCGCATGGGTAAGCGCGTGTTTGACCGCATCCCAAAGGCGATAAACTGGTTTATCACGTTCGCTTTTATAAACCTCGGCTTCGTTTTCTTCCGCGCCGCGAGCATAGAACAGGCGTTCGCGTTCATTGCGCGCCTATTCGACTTTGATTTCAGCTCCATAAGCTATTCCGTGTACACCAGCTTGCAGCTTACCGAGGTGATGATGCCGCTTTCAAAGCTGCCGTTTATCGGGCAGTATATCTACGCCCCCGGCGTTATGACGGCGCTGATCCTCGCGTTCGGCATGGTTATGGTGCTTGTGCCGCAAAATGCTTATGAAAAAATGCAGAAGCTCCAACCGCGCGTGTGGCCGCTGCTCGGCTGTGCGGTGCTTTTGGTGTGGTGCATTTTCTCGTTCGGCTCTGTGAGCGCGTTTTTGTATTTCAATTTCTGAGGGGAGGGCTTGAAAGTTATGACATTCAAAAAATGGGCGCTTTCCTTTTTGGGCGTTGTGCTTGCCTTGCTCACGCTCCTCGGCGCGGTCACAGTAATAATAGACCCGTATTTTCACTATCACGCCCCGCTTGACTGCTTGCAGTACCGCATTTTCTATCAGCGCTATCAAAATGACGGCATAGTAAAGCATTTTGACTATGACGCGCTTATCACCGGCAACAGCATGGTGGAAAACTTCAAGGCTTCCGAGGCGGACGCGCTTTTCGGCATAAACTCCGTTAAAGTGCCGTTTTCGGGCGCAACGGGCAAGGAGCTTGACTCCCTTATCCGCACCGCCGCTGAGTATAACGACAAGCTGAGAGTTGTCATATCCGATATTGACTATGAAAACCTCGTCTCGGATAAGGACTATTTGGCCTACGATGAAAAGGACTATCCCACGTTTTTGTACGATAAAAACATCTTCAACGACGTGAAGTACCTTTTCAACAAAAGCATATTCAAAACCTCGCTTGATATGATAAGCTACACCTTAGAGGGTAACACCACCACGAGCTTTGATGACTACAGCTTTTGGGACACTATCGGCGCGGATGCCTACAGCCAAGAGGCGGTTTTGGGCTTTTATCAGCGCGCCGACAGCATTCAGCCCGCCCTGCATTTGAATGAAGAGCGCTTGGCGCTCGTGCGCGGCAACATCGGGCAGAACATCATCGAAACAGCACAGGCAAACCCGCAGATAGAGTTTTATTATTATATCCCGCCCGTGAATATGTACACATGGGATAGCCTTCAACGCCAGGGAACGCTGGAGCTGCATTTAGAGGCGGAAAAGGTCGCGATTGAGATGATGCTCGAGTGCGATAATATTCATCTTTTCTCCTTTATGGACGCTTATGACCTTGTGCAGGACTTCAGTCATTATAAAGACACCGTTCACCACGACAGCGGCGTGAACTCTTGGATTCTTGAATGTATGGCTAAGGGCGAGCATATGCTGACACGGGATAATTACATGGACTATTGGAACGGAATTTACGAATTCTACACAACTTATGATTACGATTCCCTCTTTCCCGCCGATTAAGTTGAGCATTTCAAGCGTTTTGAAACATTGACACTTAGGCATAAATATGCTATAATTTACGCTAAATTTTAATAAAAAAGGAGTTGGCTATCCAACAATGGATGATGGCAGTCGATTGCCGCAGATGATGCCGTGGCTTATAGTGCTCGTGCTTTTGGTGTGCGCGATGTACTTTGCCGTATCGGAAACCTCTATGGCCTCCGCTTCGAGAAACAAAATCAAGACCGCAGCGGAGCGCGGCGATGCCAAAGCAAAAAGAGCGCTCTACGTAATGGATAATTTCGACAGAGCGATCAGCACCATACTTATAGGAACGAATATTGTGCATATCTCAATCGCCACTATTGTCACCGTGCAGGTTACAAGGCTTTGGGGCATGAGCTGGGTTACGCTCAGCACAATCGCCACGACGATTCTCGTTTTCTTCGCGGGCGAAATGCTCCCTAAGAGCGTTGCGAAGAAATACCCCGAACGCTTTGCCAAGCTCTGTGCGGGCGGGCTTATCTTCTTTATGAAGCTGTTCGGCCCCGTTTCAAAGCTTCTCACGGCTATAGGCCAAGCGGCGGCGCGCCTGACGCGCGGGGACGGCGAGGCGGAAGCCTCCGTCACCGAGGATGAGATTTACGATATTATCGAAGACATGACCGAGGAAGGCACACTCGATGAAGAGCAGGGGGATCTTATCTCTTCCGCGCTTCAATTCGGCGATGTCACGGCAGAGAGCGTTTTAACGCCGAGGGTGGATGTGGCCGCCGTGGATATCGCGAGCAGCCATGAAGAAATCCTTGCCTACATCAAGGATCAGCCGCACAGCCGCTTGCCCGTTTATGAGGGCAGTATCGACAATATTGTCGGCATTCTTCAAATCCGCAAGTTTATCAAAGCCTATCTGCGCCAAGGCAATGACCTTGATATAAAACCGCTTTTGGACGAGGCATACTTTGTGCATCACAGCACGAATATTGATGAGCTTCTGCCCATCATGTCCCACCGCAAGCTCAGCATGGCCGTTGTTACCGATAATTACGGCGGCACGCTCGGCATAGTCACTATGGAAGATATTCTTGAAGAGCTTGTGGGCGAGATTTGGGACGAAGAGGACGTTGTTGAAGAGCCTGTTGTGCTCCAAAGTGACGGCAGCTATATGGTTGACGCGGATGAAAGCGTCAGCGATGTGCTGGAGCTTTTGGGCATGGATGACCCGGAAGAGGATGACGAGCTTATCAATACGCTCATGGGCGAGTGGGCTTATGAGCAGTTCACCGCGATCCCCAAGCCCGGCGACAGCTTTACATATCATGCGCTCACCGTGACGGTGGCCGAGATGCAGCATAACCGCATTCTCAAGCTCAACGTCTGCCTTGCGCCCGAAGAAGAGGGAGGCGAGGATAAATGAGCATATACATAGTTTTATTGGGTATACTCTGCTGCATATTCTTCTCGAATATGTGCTCGGCTGCCGAAATGGCCTTTTCCTCGTGCAATACGCTTCGCCTTGAAAACGCGCGTGACGGCGGGGATAAGCGCGCCAAGGTCGCCGTGAAGATTACCGAGCGCTTTGACGATGCCCTTTCCGCAATACTCATCATGAATAACCTTG
Source organism: uncultured Oscillospiraceae bacterium (assembly GCA_964426095.1). Lineage (GTDB taxonomy): Bacteria > Bacillota > Clostridia > Oscillospirales > Oscillospiraceae > Limivicinus. Next base: position 15,163 of record CAYRPD010000027.1, read on the forward strand.
CCAACATCGGCGCGTCCTCGCTCGGCTCTGTGGCTGTCATTCTCCTCTTGGGGGACGGGTATGCGTGGGTCGCCACGGTGGCGGTAACAGTGCTGGTGATAATCTTCGGCGAGACCATGCCGAAAATAACCGCCAAGCAAAACGCGAACCGCTTCGCGCTGAAATATTCCTACCCCGTGCGCACGATGATGATCGTGTTCTACCCGCTGGTGAAAATCGTGGTGTGGCTTATCAGCCTTATCACGCTCGGCATGAAGGGCGAGCGCGCCGACACGCCGGATGAAGCTGTGGAAGAGCTGCAATCCATCATCGAAACCGCCGAGGATGAGGATGTTTTAGACGAGGATCAGTCCGAGCTTGTTCAAGCCGCGATTGACTTTTCCGAAACCTCTGCCTATGATGTCATGACCGCGCGCGTTGACGTGCAAGCTATCGACATTGACGATGATTGGGATGAAATCCTCGCTATCATCGAGGACGCACCCTTTACGCGCCTGCCCGTTTACGAGGGCAGTATAGACAATGTCATCGGCATACTCTATCTTAACCACTTCCTCAAAGCGCTCACGGATAACGGCCGCGTGGATATCCGCGCGCTGCTTATGCCGCCTTGCTATGTCTACAAAACCATGAAGCTCCCCGCCGTGCTTGCGCAGCTTAGAAAAGCCAAGCAGCATCTTGCCGTTGTCAGCGATGAATACGGCGGCACGTTGGGCGTTGTCAGCATGGAAGATGTGCTCGAGCAGATAGTGGGCGATATATGGGACGAAAAGGACGTTGTCGAAGAAGAGGTAGTGCAGCACGCCGAGTGCGAATATGAGCTTGACGGCGCTATGCTTCTCTCCGATTTCCTTGAGCTTGTCTCCATAAACGAAAATGACTTTGACGCGGAAAGCCGCACTGTCGGCGGCTGGACATTGGAGATGTTCGGCGAATTCCCGCAAAAGGGCGATAGCTTCACCTTCCGCAATCTCACGGTGACAGTCCTTGCAATGGACGGGCGGCGCGTAGAGCGCGTACTCGTCAAGGTTACACCTCTGGAAACCGAGGAAGAAGAACTCTAAACCGCAAAAGATGTATTACACCCCCGAAAGCGTTCGCTTTCGGGGGTGTTTGCGTGGTG
>CAYRPD010000028.1:0-14167 GCA_964426095.1 uncultured Oscillospiraceae bacterium
TCCTTGGCTAAGTAAGCGCGCCAGCCGGGTTCAAATGAAGTCGGCTCAAGCCAGTAGTTATATGTGTCATAGCACGCGGAAGAGACATTTATCGCGTCCACGCCCAGCTCTTCCAGCCGCTTTGCAATCTGCTTGCCCGTCTCCAGGTCATAGCCCTTGCCGTTTTGGCCTATCTGCGCGTACATCTCGTCCACACTTAGACGCACCATGAGAGGATAATCCTTGCCGCAGCGCTCTTTAATCCCGATTACGATTTCGGCAAGGAAGCGAAGTCTGTTTTCAAAGCTGCCGCCGTATTCGTCCGTGCGGCGGTTGGTGTTCGGGGAGAGAAACTGCTGTATGAGATAGCCGTGTGCCGCGTGCAGCTCAACAATGTCTACACCCGCTTTTTTGCAGCGCTCGGCCGCGTCTATGAAGTCGCGCACGAGCTTTTTGACCTCGCGCGTTGACATTGCGCGCATGGGGCTTGGCACGTGGTAGCTGCGCTCGACAACCGAGGGGGCGTTTACGCGCATACAAATATCTTTTTCCTCCATGCGCAGCATCAGCGGCACGGCTTTGTACAGCGGTTTCCACAGTGACGGAATCTTTTCCGTTATCGGCAGTATCATCGGCAGCGTGTTCACCACGCTTGCGTAGCCCTGTCGCCCCGCGTGGTGCAGCTGTATGCCGAGCTTTGCCCCGTGCGCGTGAATGCGCTCGGCAAATTCGCGCATAGGCTCAATGTGGTAATCGTGGCTCATGGCAAGCTGCGTGAATGAGCCGGTTGCATCTGTATCATTTACACGGCATATCCCCGGAATAATAAGCCCGATTCCGCCCTTTGCGCGTTCCTCGTAATAGGACATAAGGCGCTCGGTGGGTTTGCCGTTCGGCTGGTTAAGGCTCATTTCGGCCGCCGTCATAACAACGCGGTTTTTTAAGGTTAAAGTGCCGATATTAAACGGTGACAATAGTTTTTCATAGCTCATCTGCGTTTCAAATCCTTTCTGTAATATGCAAAATAACTATAGTATTTGCCGAAAAACAAGTCAATATTGCCTCAATAAGTTCTCCGTTTACCACAATTATAAGTCCCGCGTTTTGATGACTGAAATAATGAAGTGTTGATTTTTTCACAACATGATGTTATACTGTCCATAAATCTTGGACACGCGTTTGAAAGGCGGGGGAGTATGAGCGACAAAACCTTAAAATCCAAAGATAAGATTTCGGCCGCGGCAATGGAGCTGTTTGCGAAAAAGGGTTATGATGAGGTTACGGTTAAGGATATCTGCGCCTTGTGCGGTATACCGCGTTCCTCGTTTTATCTTTCGTTTTCCGGGAAAGCGGACATTTTGGCCTATGCGCTTCAAAGCGTGAAAGATAATTTTCAGCAGAGTATGCCGGATTTTATCCGCGCGCAGAATGATTTTGAGCGCATTTGGTTTCTCACGGACGCTTATTTGAAAACCGCCGTTGCATTCGGCGCGGATATATCCAAGCAGTACTTTATATTGGAGCTTAAGGGGATAAGCGGCCTTTTCAGCCTGCTGGAATCCTTTAACGATTGGCTTATTCAGCTCGCGGCGAATTGCCAAAAGCAAGGCATTGTGCGCAATAAAACAGACCCCGCCCTGCTTGTCCCCATGCAGCTTAGCATTGCGAAGTCTCATTTATTTGACTGGGTGTGCTGTGACGGCGCTTTTCCGCTTCGCCGCACCGTGAGAAAGAGCTTGGAAGTTTTTCTTGATGTAGCCCCCGAATACAGAAGTGACGGCGCAGTGTGATTTAAGATAAAAGGCATAAAAAATCGTCTCCGCAGGTTTTGCTTTGCAAAATCTGCGGAGACGTGTTATTTGTGTTATTCTCTTTTCTCTCAATCCGCCGCGCGCATGGAGAGGTAGGCGTTTATAAACCCGTCAAGGTCGCCGTTCATGACGTTATCTATATTGCCGTTTTCGTACTCGGTGCGGTGATCCTTGACAAGCTGGTACGGCATGAAAACATAGGAGCGGATTTGGCTGCCCCATTCGATTTTCATCTGCACGCCCTTGATATCGCTTATCTTTTCAAGGTGCTCGCGCTCTTTAATCTCGGCCAAACGCGCGCGCAGCATATTCTTGCAGTTTTCGAGGTTTTGGAAGTGGCTTCGCTCGACTTGGCTTGACACCACTATGCCCGTGGGCAGGTGCGTCAAACGCACGGCGGAAGAGGTCTTGTTGACCTTTTGCCCGCCCGCGCCGGAGGAGCGGTAAACATCCATTTTAATGTCCTCATCGCGAAGCTCAATTTCGTTGTTGTCGGCAATCTCCGGCATGACCTCAATCGCGGCAAAGGAAGTGTGCCGCCGCCCGGCGGCATCAAAGGGAGAGACGCGCACAAGGCGGTGTATCCCGTGCTCGCTCTTCAAAAAGCCGTAGGCGTTTTCGCCCTCTATCATTATAGTGGCGCTCTTCAGCCCCGCCTCGTCCCCGTCAAGATAGTCCATAACCTTGACCTTGTAGCCGTGGCGATCGGCCCACATATTGTACATACGGTACAGCATACTTGCCCAGTCCTGCGCTTCCGTGCCGCCGGCACCGGCGTGGAAGGTGATGATGGCGTTATTTGCGTCATATTCGCCCGTCAAAAGCGTGCTCAGGCGCGTGGATTCTACGTTCTCGCTGAACTTTGCGTACTCGGTTTTAAGCTCTTCGAGCATGGAATCGTCGTTTTCCTCAATCGCCATTTCGCAAATGGTGTACATATCGTCCCACGCTTGGCAGAGCTTGGCGTAGTTTTCGCACTTGCTTTTCAACACCTTCAGCCGCTTTTGCACCTTTTGCGAGTTTTCGACATCGTTCCAAAACCCGTCTCGCTCGCTGGCGGCTTCCAGCTCTTCTATCTCCTTTTGCGCAGGCTCAAGCTTGAGCGCATCGCGCAGTACATCAAGCGTGGGCTTGATGTTGTTGAGTTTCACTTTATATTCGTCAAATTCCAGCATTTTCTCTCACTCACTACTTTCTTTAATTCTTGCCAAACAAAACTATTATATACAAAAAACGTGTACTTGTAAATGATATTTTTTCGCATGACCATTGATAAGACTAAAGCACACGGAGGAACGCCGAAAATCGGCATCCCTCTGTGTGCTGTTGAGTGTATGCATATTGAAAGGTCTTATATGTTTTTCCCTACAAAGAAGCCTTCGCGCACGGCATTCATGACATTGCTGGGAGTGTCGGAATCGCCTATATTCCACACGGTTAAAGAGCTTTCCGATGCAAGCTTGTTGTAAAGCGCGTTGTTGGGCGTGTATCCGACAGCTTGAATGACGCTGTCACACTCAACCTCGTGCTCACCGTTGGAATCGACAATAACGGCATTGTTGCCGTCAAGACACTTGAACGAAGCTCCGGTGAATACCTGTACACCGGCATCCGGGAGCATATCGTTCATCATCAACATTATGGGCATGGGTGTGTCGGTGCTGCCTATCATCAGTGCGGGCATCATCTCGACTAATGCAACTTTTTTCCCTTGACGTGCAAGCCAAAGCGCAGTCTCACAGCCGACCAAGCCGCCGCCGACAACGACAATGTGTTCACCTGTGGCTTTTTCACCGTTCAAAACCTCGCTCGCCGTGACCGTTTCGCTTACGCCGTCGAATTTGAATGTGCGGGGATTCGCGCCTGTTGCGAGGATAACTTCATCAGCACCAAGCTTTTCAATGTCATCAAAGCCTATTTCGCAGTTTAGATGAACCTGAACACCGGCTTTTTTAAGCTGAGCGGGATACCATTTCAGCAAACGAACATCCTCGTATTTAAAGTCCGGAATGGCGGCTACATTAAAAAGCCCACCGAGTTTGTCCGACTTTTCATACAAATCGACTTGGTGACCGCGTATGGCTGCAATTCGAGCGGCTTCCATGCCGCCGACACCGCCGCCGATTACGGCGATTTTTTTCTTTGTCATGGCGGGGGTCACCGGGTCTGTCTTCTCATAGAAGCACTGCGGGTTGACTGCACAAGTGACAAGCCCTGCGGAAAAGACTTTGCCGATGCAACCGTTTTCGCAACCAATGCAGGGGCGTATATCTTCGTCCTTGCCGGCCTTTGCCTTGTTTGCCCAATCCGCATCTGCAAGGACGGGGCGGCCGAGTGCAACGGCATCCACAAAGCCGTCTTTTATTGCGCTGTTGGCAAGCTCCGGCGTGTTGATTTTGCCCGCGCAGATAACGGGTATATTAACCGCATCTTTTATTTTCTTTGCGTTTTCGAGCCAAAGCCCCTCTTTCATGTAGTTGGGCGGATACAGCCAGTAGAAAGAATCGTAAGAGCCATCTCCGATGAGTATGGAGTCAACGCCCGCTTTTTCAAGCTGCTTTGCGATTTCGATGGATTCTTCCACATCGCGCCCGTATTCCTTAAACTCTTCACCGGGGAGTGCGCCCTGCATGGGGGATTTGATATAGTGCTTTACGCCGATGCGGCAGTCAACGGGAAAGTCATCGCCGCAGGCGGCTTTTATAGCCTTGATTGTGTCCAAAAGGAGCTTGTTTGTGCCGTATCTATATTCATCGTCACGAAGATTTGTGAATTTGGTGGAGAATTGGTCGGTGAAGTATCCGCCATATGCACCGGCTACACATACACCGTCAGCACCGGCCTGCTTGGAGTACAATGCGGCATCCACCAAGCCTTTTACCACGTTTGCGCATTCCTCGGTTGTAAGCGGCCTACACATTATGCTCGGATCCCAGCGATTTGGGACGGCAGACGGCGCAACCGGAACACCTTTCATAATCGGATCCATAGTGCTCGGAAACATGACGCGGCCTTGCCCTGTGCCGAATTCGACAAAAAGCTTTGTCCCATAAGCGTGAACCTTTTCACACAAACGGGTCATTTTTGCCAGGTATTTTAGCGGGTTTTTGAACGGTGAATTTGCGTTCGGACTTTTTTCAAAGTTCGTCACAGGCACGAAGCCACCGGTGTAAATAACGCCCACGCCGCCCTTTGCGCGTGCTTCGTAATAGTCAATGATTTCGTCATTGATGTTGCCGTCTTCATCGTAACGTGCGCCCAAATGCATCGGGGACATGACGATGCGGTTCTTGATTTTACATTTTCCGATGTAGAACGGATTGAATAACTCGGGGTACTTGATTGCCATGTTTTTTCTCCTTTTCTTATTTATTATTTGCGGTAGCAGAGGAAAACGGTTTTCCCTCTTGACAGCTACCACTGTTCACCTGTAAAATATATTACGCGCGTCCTATAATTTTGTCAATTTACACGTGCCGCGCGTTTGCGAATAATCTAACATTCCGCGTCTAACGTGTACTGAATGAGGAGAAAAAAGTGGAAAAAGAAACCGACCTGCGTGTTCAAAAAACGCTGCACAATATCCGTGAAAGCATGATGGAGCTTTTGTGTCAAAAAACAGTCAGCGAGATAACGGTGAAAGAAATATGCGAAGGGGCAAAGTGTAGCAGGAACACCTTTTACCTGCATTATCCGTATAAAGAAGCCCTGTATGAAGAAATACTGGATGATTGCATCGGTAAAGTGCAAAGAGGCTTCACCAATCTGATTAAAGCCAATAATGAAACGGATACAGAATACACCAAGCGCTGTGTACACAGCTTTATTATCGCGCTTTATGAGGCGAGACCAATGTTGGAAATAATACTGCGCAGCGACAGCACGAATACCTTCTGTTGCCGCCTAACCAATGCGGTCAGAGAGGCACTGCTCAATGAAAGCGCGCGCATTTCAAGTGATGCGGTTGACAGCGAAATCTATAAATTGATTGCTCGGTACTGTGCCTCTGGAATTGTAGGCTTCTTTTTGGGCTGGTTTGAAGATACACGCTTAAGTATATCTGATGCCGAAAAGATACTTCTTGCGCTCCATTCCTCGCCGTTTGTTCTGGGCTTGGACTATTTGCGTGGGAAAAAGTCACTGATATAACGCTGGCGCTAGAGGATTAAGCCGATTTCGCCTGATAGTTCTTAGTCTATTTTTGTGTACAATTATTTAACGCACCCTCTTCCCTTTGACGGTTTGACGTGTTATAATAAAATCGCAAAATAAGGATATGTGCCAGCAAAGGATAATGTCGGCGCATACGGTATGTGAAACAGGAAAATAAATACGAAAGATTTACGGAGGACAAAGAGAGATGATTTCACACGGCAAGGAAATTAAGGTATTCACCGGCAACTCCAACCCCGCCCTGGCAGAAGATATTTGCGCCCAGCTTTATAAGAGCCTCGGCAATGCGTCGGTTGCGCAGTTTGCTGACGGCGAATGCTCTATTTCCGTGTACGAGCCTGTTCGCGGTAAGGATGTTTTTATAGTCCAATCCACCTGCAATCATGTTAACGACAATCTTATGGAGCTTTTGATAATGATAGACGCGATGCGCCGCGCCTCCGCAGGGCGTATCACCGCTGTCATTCCGTATTTCGGCTATGCCCGTCAGGATCGCAAGGCCAAGAGCCGCGACCCCATTTCCGCAAAACTCGTTGCAAACCTCATCACCGCCGCGGGTGCTGACCGTGTCCTCACTATGGATCTTCACGCCGCGCAGATTCAGGGCTTTTTCGATATCCCCGTGGATAACCTCATGGGCAGCCACCTCTTTGTCCGTCATTTCGTCCAGCGCTTCGGCAAGGGCAACGAAGATGTTATGGTTGTCTCTCCCGATGTCGGCAGCACGGCGCGCGCCCGCGCATTCTCCATGAAGCTCGGTGTGAACATGGCCATTGTCGATAAGCGCCGTGAAAGAGCCAACCAGTCCGAGGTTATGAACATAATCGGTAACGTTGAGGGCAAAACCTGTATCCTTTTGGACGATATTGTCGATACCGCCGGTTCTCTTTGCGGCGCGGCAAAGGCCATTAAGGAAATAGGCGGCGCGAAAGAGGTTTACGCTTGCGCCACCCACGGCGTGCTCTCCGGCCCCGCGCTTGAGCGCATTGAGGAAAGCTGCATTGAAGAGCTTTTGCTCCTTGACACCATTCCTTTCCCGGCCGACAAGCCCGCCTGCAACAAGATTAAGTATATCTCCACCGCGCCCGTGTTTGCCGAGGCGATAAGGAGAATTTACGAAGAGGTTTCTATTTCCAACCTCTTTGACTGATAAGTGCATTTGTGCTCGGGCGGTTTAACCGCCCGAGTGCCGAAAGGAAGTTTAACCAATGCTTTTCAAAAAGCCCGGCGGCGTTACATGGATGATAGTGTTCCTCGGCAACCCCGGTTTAAAGTACGAGGGGACGAGGCATAACGCCGGGTTTATGGCGGCGGACGCGATGGCAAAGGCCAAGGGCGTGGCGATTAATCGCCTGCGCTTTCACGCGCTCACGGCGCAATGCGTCATCGGGGGCGAAAACGTCCTTTTGATGAAGCCGCAGACATATATGAATCTTTCCGGCGAGGCCGTGGGTGAGGCCGCGCGCTTTTATAAGATTCCGAGTGAACATATCATAGTCGTTTCCGATGAAATGGCGCTGCCTATCGGCAAGCTGCGCATACGCACCAAAGGCTCTGCCGGCGGTCATAACGGCTTGAAGAATATTATCGCCCACCTTTCAACGGAGAATTTTCCCCGCATACGCCTCGGTGTGGGTGCGCCGCCCCACGCGGAGTATGACGTTAAGGATTGGGTGCTCTCCACCTTTAAAAATCAAGACGCGGAGGATATGGCAAAAGCCGCCGCGCGTGCCGCCGAAGCTGCCGAGTGCTACATAGCCGAGGGCGCTGACAGGGCAATGAATAAATTTAACTGATAGCGAACAGACATAGCGAAATCATTTTTAACCTTGTGAATAAAGGGTGTTTCAGCCCCTTTTATATACGAAAAAACAGCAAGAGAGAGGATGATCAGCCAGTGAAAAAAAGCTGTATAGCGATGCTTTTGGCGGGCGGACAAGGCTCGCGCCTGTATGCGCTCACGCAAAACGTCGCAAAACCCAGCGTACCCTTCGGCGGAAAGTACAGAATAATCGACTTTCCGCTCTCCAACTGTGCAAACTCAGGAATTGACACCGTCGGTGTGCTCACGCAGTACCGCCCGCTCCAGCTCAACAGCTACATCGGCAGCGGCCAGCCGTGGGATCTTGACGTGTCCGACGGCGGCGTGTACATTTTGCCGCCGTATCAGAGCGCGGGCGAAAAAGGCTCGTGGTTTTCCGGCACGGCAAACGCGATTTATCAAAATATCGGTTTTATAGAGAGCTATGACCCGGAAAACGTGCTCATTCTCTCCGGCGACCATATTTATAAAATGGACTATTCCGCCATGCTGCGCGAGCATATCGCGCATGACGCGGCCTGCACCATTTCCGTGCAGCAGGTGAGCATGGAAGAGGCCACGCGCCTTGGCATAATGAGCGTGGGCGAGGACGGGTATGTTGCCGAATTTGAGGAAAAGCCCGCCCATCCCAAGAGTGACCTTGCCTCTATGGGCATTTACATCTTCAACTGGAAGAAGCTTCGCGAATACCTCATTGCCGATGAAAATGACCCCGCTTCCAGCAAGGACTTCGGCAAGAATATCATTCCCAATATGCTCGCTGCCGGTGAAAAGCTTTGGCCGTACCGCTTTGAGGGATACTGGCGCGATGTCGGCACGATTACGAGCCTTTGGGATGCGAACATGGATATGCTCTCCACGAACCGCATAAATCTTTACGATCCCACTTGGCCTATAAGCTCCCGCAGCCCGATCTGCCCGCCGCACCACACCGGCAAGAACGCCGAGATATGCCACTCTATCGTTACCGAGGGCTGCGAAATAGACGGCAGAGTTGAAAACTCCGTACTCTCCTCGTCCGTTACGGTGGAAGAGGGCGCAAGGGTGCTCTATAGCGTCCTTATGCCCGGCGTAACGGTGGAGAAAAACGCCGTTGTGGAATACGCCATAATCGGCGAGAACACCACCATAGGCGCGTCCGCCCATGTCGGCAGCGAGCCGGACGGTACGGACGCTTGGGGCGTTGCCACCTGCGGGCCGAACATCACCGTCAAGCCCGGTGCACAGGTTGCGGCAAGCGCAATGATATATACGGGCGAGGAGGTATAAGAGAATGTACGGATTTCACGGAATAATTTTTGCGTATTCATCCTCTCCGGAGCTCGGCGCGCTCGTCAACGCGCGCACGGCGGCCTCGCTCCCGTTCTGCGGGCGCTATAGGCTCATAGATTTTGCACTCTCTTCCCTGCGCAACGCGGATATATATGATGTCGGCGTTATCATGCAAAGGGATTACCAATCGCTTTTGGATCATATCGGCTCGGGCAAGGCGTGGGATATGAGCCGCAAGGACGGCGGCTTGCGTATGCTGCCCCCGTTCGGCCTGCCCGACTATCACCGCGGCAACTACACCGGCACAATCGAAGCGATAAACGCTGTGGCCGCATATATTAAGGACATCAAGCAAAGCCACGTGGTGCTCCTGTTGGGTAACTTGGCCGCGAACATCGACCTTGACGCGGCGATTAAGAAGTATTTAGCCTCGGGCGCGGATATGCTCGCCATATGCGCCGACCATGACCCGGACGGCGTGCACCACCGCTATGTGACCGATGAAAACGGCTTTGTCACAAAGGTGCTCTACGACCGCGAGGGAGCGGGCGAGGGCGTACCCTCTTTGGAGGGCTTTATCGTGCGCAAGGATACGTTAATTGACCTTATGGATAAGTGCAAGGCGCTCAACTATTACCGCTTCCATAAGGACGCTATAGCGCTGTATCTTGCCGAGGGCGGCAAGATGAGCACGTATGTGCACCCCGGCTATGCCGTTGCCGTGCGCACCGTCAGCGCCTATTATAAATCCAGCATGGATATGCTCAAGCTTGAAAACCGCGCCCAGCTCTTCCCGACCGAGCGCCCCGTGCGCACGCGCAACATAGAGGGCGTGAGCACCTATTACGGCGAGGAAGCCCTCTCGGAGAACAGCCTAGTGGCCGATAACTGCATTATAGACGGCAGCATCAAAAACTGCATTGTCTTTTCCGGCGCGCGCATCGCCAAGGGCGCGCAGCTTGAAAACTGCATTATCATGCGCGGGTGTGAGATAGGCGAGGGGACGAAGCTTCAATATGTCATTGCCGATAAGCACGTGCACTTTGACCCCGAAACCGTGCTCACGGGTAATGAGAAGCTGCCCATAGTCGTTCCCAAGGGAAGCGCCATTTAAAACTTGATAAAAAGGCAGCGCCGTCGGCGGCTGTGCTCCGCCGACGGCCTTGCTTTTTATACGGCCGGGCATTCCCGGCTGTCGCGAGAGAAAGGAACGGCGATATTATATCGCCCCTTGCCCGCGAATCCTTATTTGGAGGTTATATTTATATGGTAGGAAAGATGATCTCGCGCGATGAAGTGCGCAGTGCGATTGAGGACAAGCTCTGTGCGCATTTCGGCGTTGCAAGCGCCGACGCAACCGAAGAACAGATTTTTCAGGCGACTGCGATTGTAATTCGCGAGATAATGAGCCGTTTTCTTGCGGCGAAGGACCCCAAGCACGCAAACAAGGAAGTCCACTATATGTCGATGGAGTTCCTCATGGGGCGCAGCTTGATGAAAAACGCTTTCAACCTCGGCATTTCCGAGGCCGTTACGGGCGCTTTGGCCGATATGGGCTGCAACGCTTCCGACATCTTCGAGGCCGAGCCTGATGCAGGGCTTGGTAACGGCGGCTTGGGTCGTCTTGCCGCGTGCTATATGGACAGTATGTCCACCCTCGGCATGGAAGCCACGGGCTATTCCATCTGCTATGAGCTTGGCATCTTCCGTCAGCATCTCACCGGCGGCAAGCAAACCGAGACTGCGGACAACTGGCGCTCGGCGGCTGAAAGCTGGCTTGTGCCGCGCTATGAGGATGCGGTTGAAGTGCGCTTCGGCGGTCAGGTTTCCCCGCGCTGGGACAGCTTCGGCCACTATACCGCCGAGTACACCGGCTATACCGCCGTCATTGCCGTGCCGCGCGATATGCTCATTGCGGGCTACGGCGGCAACGAAATCAACACCCTTCGCCTCTGGGACGCGAAAAGCCCCAACTCCCTTGATATGTACCTCTTCTCCGAGGGCGAGTATGTCAAGAGCATGGAGCAGCGCACCATGGCCGAGGTCATTACCAAGGTTCTCTATCCTGCCGATGAGCATACGGAAGGCAAGCTCTTGAGATTGAAGCAGCAGTATTTCTTTGTTTCCGCCACGGCGCAGGACATTGTCCGCAAGCACATGAAAAAGTGGGGCGATATAAAGAGCTTTGCCGAGCACCACACCATTCAGATTAACGACACTCACCCCACCCTCATCATTCCCGAGCTTATGCGCATATTCATGGACGAGTTCGGCATGGGCTGGGACGAGGCATGGGATCTCGTCAAAAACAGCGTCGCCTACACTAACCACACCGTCATGAGCGAGGCGCTTGAGCGCTGGCCGCAGGATCTCGTGCAGCAGCTTTTGCCGCGCCTGTGGGAAATCATGTGCGAGATAAACCGCCGCTGGTGCGATTATCTTATAAGCTGCTTCGGACAGGGCGAGCGCGTTGGCCGCAACCTCATCATCCGCGACGGTCAGGTGCACATGGCGAATATGTGCCTTGCCGCTTGCTATAAGGTCAACGGCGTTTCCAAGCTCCATGGGGACATTTTGAAGAGGGATTTATTTAAGGATGTCTGCTCCGTTCGTCCCGAGCGCTTTACATATGTCACCAACGGCATTGACCATCGCCGCTGGCTCAGTCAAATTAACCCGGGGCTTAACACCCTCGTTTGCGAGCTTTTAGGCTCGGATAGATATCTCACGCACCCGGAAGAGCTTGAAGGGCTCATGCGCTACGCTACCGACAGCGAGGTGCAAAGCCGCGTCAACGCCGTTAAGCGCGAAAATAAGCTCCGCTTTGCCGAGTTTGCCCGCCGCAATGACGGCTTTGCGCTGGATGTGGATTCCGTAATGGATGTGCAGATAAAGCGTCTGCATGAGTATAAGCGCCAGCTGCTTTGCGCCATGAGCATCACCAGCTTGCAGCAGCAGCTTCACGATAACCCCAATATGCCCTTTGTCCCGCGCACGTTCGTGTTCGGCGCAAAGGCCGCCGCGGGGTATAAGACCGCAAAGCGTATAATCGAGCTTCTTTTGTCCCTTGCAAATGACATTAATAATGACCCCGTTTGCAAAGGCAAGCTCAGCGTTTACTTTGTTGAAAACTACCGCGTTTCCGCCGCCGAGGCCATTGTGCCCGCCGCGCAGGTTTCCGAGCAGATTTCCACCGCCGGTAAGGAAGCCTCCGGCACGGGCTGCATGAAGCTTATGATGAACGGCGCTGTCACTATCGGCACGCTGGACGGCGCGAATGTGGAAATGTACGAGCAGCTCGGTGACGAGAATATGTTCCTCTTCGGCTTAAAAACGGAAGAGGTTGAGGCGCTTCGCGCAAACGGGTATGACCCGGCCGAGGTTGCTTCCGAGGATGCCGAGATACAGCGCATTTTCGAGCGCTTCTCCCAAGGCTTTTCCGACGGCAAGAGCTATTCCGATCTCGTCAGTATGCTTCTTTACGGCGGCGATCAGTATATGCTCGTGGCGGATTATCGCGCCTATGCCGACTGCCAGAAAAAGCTTTATGAGCGCATAAGCGATGACGGCGAGCGCGCCCGTCTCTCCCTCGTCAACACGGCCAAGAGCGGCGTGTTCGCGGCTGACAGAGCCATTGCCGAGTACGGCAAGAATATATGGAACGTATGAGCGCGCCGAAAGTGGCCGTTATAGGCGGCGTGAACATGGATATCGGCGGCAGCCCCTTTGTCAAGCTCGTCATGCGCGATTCAAACCCCGGCGTAATCACTGCCCGTCCCGGCGGCGTAGGGCGCAATATCGCGCACGATCTGCGCCTTTTGGGCGTTGATGTGAGCCTCGTTGCCGCAATCGGCGGAGATGTGTACGGGCAGGGGATATTGGATAGCTGTGCCGCGCTCGGCATTGATATGTCCCTTGCGCGCATTTTGCCCGACAGGCGCTCTTCTACCTATTTATACGTCACGGACGAAACCGGCGACATGGAAATCGGCATTGCCGACATGGAGATTACCTCTTGCATTACGCCGGAGTATATCGCCGAGCTTTTGCCCAAGCTCAATGAGTATGATGCGGTTGTGCTGGATGCAAATCTTGATGCGGAAACGCTGGAGTTTGCCGCGAAGAACATCACCGTGCCTATTATTGCCGACCCTGTTTCCACGGCAAAGGCCGTGCGTCTGCTCCCTGTGCTCGATAGGCTTTGGGCGATGAAGCCCAACGTGTACGAGGCGGAAAAGCTCACCGGGGAGAATGACCCCGCCGAGGCCGCCAAGGCGCTTTTGGCAAAGGGCGTGAAGCGCGTGTTTATCAGCCTCGGCGAAGAGGGAATGCTCGCCGCCGATGCCGAGCATACCGAGATTTTACCGCGCGAGCTTGTTACGGTTGTCAACACCACCGGCGCGGGCGATGCCGCCACGGCGGCAATCGTTTGGGCGGGGCTTCGCGGCTGCGATATTGCCGGGTGCGCCCGTGCCGCCGTGAAAGCGGGGGCAATAACCGCGTGCAGTGAAAGCGCAAATAACCCCGAGCTTTCGGCGGATAAGCTCATCTGACCCTCGGTAGGCTTTCTATCTCGGTCGGCATTAAAAAGTGGATAGTCGGAAAGGCGAAAACCTGCCTTTCCGGCGGATATATATTCCTGGACGGTGTCAACGCAATACCCCATGACACGCTGTCGAATCCAAATACAAACTATTCGGAGGGAATCAAAAATGACAGAAAAGAAGCTGCACAGAACAGAAGACGGGTTTACCACCAGGTGGGGCTTTATCCTCGCTTGCATAGGCTCGGCGGTAGGCATGGGGAACATATGGCGTTTCCCGATAATGGTGTCTACTTACGGGGGGTTGACCTATCTTCTGCCTTATTTTGTCTGCGTGCTGCTCATCGGCTCTACGGGCGTAATGGAAGAGTTCGCGTTAGGCCGCTGGGCGGGAGCAGGGCCTGTGGGCGCGTTCGGCAAATGCACCGAGCAGCGCTGGGGTAATGCCCGCATCGGCAAGATAATCGGCGCGCTGCCCATAATCGGCGCAATGGGGCTTGCCATCGGATATACCGTGGTAATGGGCTGGATTTTCAAGTATTGCTTTATGGGCATTTCCGGCTCGCT
>CAYRPD010000028.1:14267-15715 GCA_964426095.1 uncultured Oscillospiraceae bacterium
CGACCGTCTTTTTGACCCCGAGGTGTGGATTTACGCGTTCGGCCAGGCGTTCTTCTCTCTCTCCGTTGCGGGTAACGGCTCGGTCATTTACGGCTCTTACTTCTCCAAGGACGAGGATATCCCGTCCTCGGCGCGCAATGTCGCCATATTCGATACCTGCGCCGCTATGCTTGCCGCGCTCGTTATTCTCCCGGCTATGGCAGCGGGCGGGGTTGAGCCTTCTAAGGGCGGCCCGGGGCTTATGTTCGTGTACCTTGTCAATGTCTTAAACGGCATGGCGGGCGGGCGCATTGTGGGCGCGGTGTTCTTCATCTGCGTTCTCTTCGCCGGGCTTACCTCTATCATCAATCTTTACGAAGCGCCCGTTGCGTGGATGCGCGAGCAGTTTCATCTCAAGCGTCTCCCCTCGGTCATTATCATCGGCCTTATCGGCATGGTCGTTTCCGTGATGATTCAGCCGTGGACTTCTCAGTGGATGGACGTTATCTCTATCTACATTTGCCCTATGGGCGCGTTCCTCGCGGCGATTATGTTCTTCTGGGTGCTCAAAAAGGAAACCGCGCTTGAAGCTGTCAGCGAGGGCATTAATAAGCCTATCGGCAAGTGGTTTTACCCCCTCGGCAAGTACGCTTATTGCCTGCTCACGCTTGTCGCGCTCGTTGCGGGTGCAATCCTCGGCGGCATAGGCTGATAAAGTTTAATAAGTATAATTCGGGCGGCTCTCCGATTTCGGAGAGCCGCCTAGATGCGTTTAATTTGCTTTTTAATATCCCGTCTCGCGGTCTATCACAGTGCCGTCCAAGGCGTTGAGGGTCAAGTGAATGTCGTAGTATTCACCGGCGTATACTACATCCTTGTACCCCTCGTCCTCAAGCTCGTAGCTTATCTTGCCCCAAAAGTCCCACACGGGCACGATAAGCCCCTGCGTGAAGTTGCCCTTATCGCGTATGCGCATGAGGTTTAGTGTTACCTTGTCAATGTCGATGTTATCTATCACGTTGAAGCCGTTTTTCTCGTTGATTAAGGCCACATCGCTGTTTTTCACCATAATCATCTTGCCGAAGATATCGCCGATGTCCGCAAACTTCATAAGGCGGCTGTCGGTGGTTTTGATTTCGGGCTCGGAGTAGGGGTTTTGCCATGAGAAATAAACTATCCCGTCCTTATCGGCGTAAACCGTAATGCGCTCATAGCCCCAAGTTTTCTCGCCGGAGTCGTTGTCTGCCGCGGCTGTGCCGTCAGGAGCGGGGAGTGCGAAGCTCTCGCCCTCGGGAGTTAGCTCAAATCCGTTGCAATAGGCGATGGGAAAGCCGTTCACCGTGCGCACGTATTCAAGCTTATAGCCCGCTTCTTCGGCGCTTTCGCTCTCATAGAATACGCCGGGGGTTATACCACTGCAAACAAAGCTCCCGTTGCAGATTTCGCGCAGAAGCGTGTCGCCTAAGGCC
>CAYRPD010000029.1:0-9877 GCA_964426095.1 uncultured Oscillospiraceae bacterium
ATACTTAGAACGCACGGAAAATGCTTCGTGTGAAAAGATTATTAATGCGTTCGGCGAAAAATTCTTCCGCGAACGCGAAACGGCGGCGCTGGCGGAGCTGGGCAAGCGCTCGGGGCTTATTATCGCCACGGGCGGCGGGTGCGTAACGCATGAAGAAAACTACCCGCTTTTGCACCAAAACGGCGTTATTGTGTATCTTGAGCGGGATATAGCCAAGCTCCCCACGGCGGGCAGACCCCTTTCCGAAAAAGAGGGCTTGCAAGCGCTTTATGCGCGCCGCGCCCCGCTATATAGCCGCTTTGCCGACATCACCGCGGACAATAACGGCGATATTGAGGAGACGGTGGACTATATAGCGAAAACGCTTAAAACCGTGTAAAAGGACGCAGAATTGCGTCCTTTTACTATTTGGAACTGATTGCGAGGGCTTTTGCGTCCTCACTTTTATAAAAATAGGTGTTGCCGAGAAGTCTGTCGCAAAACATGGCGTATACTTCTTCCTGCGGCGTGTCCGCGATTATCAAAACGGACGGCTCTAACATTCTTTCGCCCATCAAAAGGCGCAGCGAGACCTTTACGCAGTCAACGGACGGGGTGCGGCAAGCGTCCAGCGCGTGGGTGTTCACGCTCGCTTCGTTCTCCTGCTGGTATATCACGCCCTCTAAGGAGTTGGGGTACTCGCCGGACGCGAGGCGGTTTAGCATCACCTCTCCCGCGCACAGCCGAAGCTCATCGGAGCAGCGGTAGCTGCCGTATTCAAGATATATGTAGCGGGAAAGGAGATATAAATCATCAAACGACACGGGGATATACCCCGCCTCTTCCCCCTCGCTTTCGTTGCGGAGCTTTTCTGCGCGGTGTCCCGCGCGCACATCGCCTATCACAGCCGCGTGAAGCATGGCCTGCAAGTAATCGGGCTTCGGTTCGGGAAGTGCTTTCGCGCAGGTCGTCAGCCCCAGCGTGGATACGAGCGTCAATAACAGCACAATCAGCTTTTTCACGCTTTTCACCTCCGAAACTACTATAAACCGAGGCGGGCGTGAAATATGTCAAAAAAGGAAGCGGCGCGATAAAAGGCGTAAAAAAACCTGCGGGAGAGCGTTCCCGCAGGTTAATCTCAGCTTATTGCCCGGCGTACATCTTGGCGTAATAGTCCAAATAATCGCCGGATATAACGTGCTCCACCCATGCTTTGTTGGTGAGATACCATTGTATCGTTTCGCGTATGCCCTCTTCAAAGGTGTATTTCGGGCTCCAGCCGAGGGTGGTGGTTATCTTGGTGTTGTCTATGGCGTAGCGTCTGTCGTGCCCGGGGCGATCCTGCACGTGGCGGATAAGGCTTTCGCTCTTACCGAGCTGGGACAAAATGAGCTTTACTATCTCAATATTTGCCCGCTCGTTGTTGCCGCCGATGTTGTACACCTCGCCTCTCACGCCCTTTTCAAGCACGGTGAGTATGGCGGCGCAATGGTCATGCACGTGCAGCCAGTCGCGGATTTGCATACCGTCTCCGTATACGGGCAGGGGCTTGTCGCCCTCGGCGTTGTGGAGCATGAGCGGGATAAGCTTTTCCGGGAACTGATAGGGTCCGTAGTTATTTGAGCAGCGCGTGATGTTCACGGGCAGACCGTAGGTGCTGTGATACGCGCGCACGACAAGATCCGCGCTCGCCTTGGAAGCGGAGTAGGGGGAGTTGGGGGAAAGGGGCGTAGTCTCGGTGAACATCCCGGTTTTGCCGAGCGCGCCGTAAACCTCGTCCGTGGATACCTGCAGGTACACAACTCCCTCGCGGTATTCGCGCGAATACTTGTTGCCGGGGTCAAGATTCCAGTGGCGCTTGGCCGCATCCAAAAGCGACTGTGTGCCGACAATGTTGGTGGTGAGGAAGATTTCCGGCTCTACTATGCTTCTATCCACGTGCGACTCCGCCGCGAAGTGCACCACCGTGTCAAATTCGTACTTTGCAAAAACGTCCTCCACCAGCGCCTTGTCGCGGATATCCCCGTGAACAAAGGTGTAGCGTTTATCGTCTTGCACGGGAAGCAGGTTTTCAAGATTTCCCGCGTAGGTGAGAAGATCCAAATTTACAAGCAGCTCCACTTCCGGCCGCTCGCGCAGAAGATACTGCACGAAGTTCGACCCTATAAAGCCCGCGCCGCCCGTTACAAGCACTCTTTTCATATTTCACCCTCCGCAACGCGTTTAAGATATTGGCCGTAGTCGGTTTTGAGCATGGGCTCGGCAAGCTTTAATAAATCCTCTGCCGTGATATACCCCATGCGATAGGCGATTTCTTCTATACACGCTATGTACATTCCCTGCCGCGACTGCACTATCTGCACGAAGTTTGCCGCTGCGAGCAGGTTTTCATGTGTGCCCGTGTCAAGCCAGGCGAGCCCTCTGCCGAAGAGCTTCACTTTCAGCTTGCCCCGGCGGAGATATTCATTATTTATGCTCGTTATCTCCAGCTCGCCGCGCGGCGAGGTCGTAACGCCCTTGGCAATGGAAACAACGTCATTATCATAAAAATAAAGCCCCGGCACAACGTAGTTTGATTTGGGGTGCTCCGGCTTTTCCTCAATGGAGACGACGTTATTCTCCTCGTCAAACTCCACTACGCCAAGCCCCTTGGGATTCGGCATATAATACCCGAAGATAACCGCGCCCTCTTCAAGCGCGGCGGCCTCTTTCACGCCTATGCTTATCCCGCCGCCGTGGAAGATGTTATCGCCGAGGATGAGGCAAACGCTGTCATCGCCTATAAACTCCTCGCCGATTATGAACGCTTCCGCAATGCCGCGCGGTGCTTGCTGCACGGCGTAGCTCATCTCAAGGCCGAGCCAATGCCCGTCGCCGAAAAGCTCTTTAAATGAGGCAATGTCCCTCTCCGTGGAGATTATAAGCACCTCTCTTATGCCCGCGAGCATCAAAACCGAGAGGGGATAGTATATCATGGGCTTATCGTATATGGGCAAAATCTGCTTGGAGACCGAGCGAGTAATGGGGTAAAGGCGAGAGCCTGTGCCCCCCGCGAGAATGATTCCTTTCATGTTGTCGTCCCTTTCGTTTGCAGGATTGTTATCAGATAATGTCGAAGCTATTATAAACCATTGCAAAGGGCAAATCAAGAGCGGAAACGGCCTTGAAACGGCACAGTATGCCCGCGGTAAAGAACAAACTGTGAACAAAAACGCCTCGGCTTGTAAGAGCGGGAAAAATGTGATATAATCCCCATTTAGAAAATTTATCATCACATGGAGGCAAAACCATGACAAGAATAGACATTTTTTCCGGCTTCCTCGGCGCGGGCAAGACCACGCTTATCCGCAAGCTCATTGCCGAAGCGTATAAGGGCGAAAAGCTCGTGCTGATAGAAAACGAGTTCGGCGAAATCGCCATTGACGGCGGCTTTTTGAAGGATGCGGGCGTGGAGATTACGGAAATGAACTCCGGCTGCATTTGCTGCACCCTCGTGGGTGACTTTGAAAAGGCGCTCAAAAAGGTTATGGACGATTATGCGCCCGACCGCATTATAATAGAGCCGTCCGGCGTGGGTAAGCTCAGCGATGTCGCGCGCGCCGTGGAAAAGGTTGAGGGCGCTGTGATAGGCGCAAAGGTGACGGTTGTGGACGCGGGCAAGTGCCGTATGTATATGCGCAACTTCGGCGAATTTTTCAACGACCAGGTGGAAAACGCAAGCCTTATCGTCATGAGCCGCACCGACACCGCTTCCGAGAGCAAGATTCTTGCCGCAAGCGAGCTTTTGACGAAGCTCAACCCCACCGCAAGCCTCATCACCACCCCTTGGGCGAAGCTCGACGGGGCGCAGATTAAGGCCGTTATGGACGGGGACGCGCTCAAAGCGGAGATGGAGCACATGGAGCATGAAGCGCACGAGCACCATCATCATCACGAGCATGACGAGCACTGCTCTTGCGGCTGCCACGACCATGAGCACGAGCACGAACATCACCACCACGACCATGAAGAGCACGAGCATGACGAGCATTGCACCTGCGGCTGCCACGACCATGAGCACGAGCACGAGCATCATCACGACCACGAAGAGCATGAGCATGACGAGCATTGCACCTGCGGCTGCCATGACCACGACCACGATCATGAACACCATCATCACCACCATGCGGACGAGGTGTTTACGAGCTGGGGCGTTGAAACGCCGAAGAAGTTTGACGAGGCGGGCATACGAAAGGCGCTTGATGAGCTGGCCGACGGCGAAAAATACGGCATGATACTGCGCGCCAAGGGCTTTGTGGACGCTTGCGACGGCGAGTGGATATACTTTGACTATGTGCCGGGAGAGGCGGACATCCGCCGCGGCAACGCGGCCGTCACGGGGCGGCTTTGCGTAATAGGCTCTAAGATAAATGAGCAGGCGCTGAAGGAGCTGTTTGGACTTGATTAAGAAAAAGGACGTGCCCGTATACCTTTTCACGGGCTTTTTAGAGGGCGGCAAAACGAAGTTTATCCAAGAAACGCTGGAGGATAAGCGCTTTTGCAACGGCGAGCGCACGCTGCTTTTGGTGTGCGAAATGGGCGAAGAGGAGTATGAGCCGGATCAATTTGCGGATAAAAACGTATTTATCCGTGAGGTGGAAACCCAAGCCGACCTCACCGCCGAAAAGCTTAATGCGTGGCTTGAAGAGACCAAGGCCGCGCGCGTTGTGATAGAGTATAACGGAATGTGGCTGCTTGATGCGCTCTACTCCGCTATGCCCGAGGGCTGGATGGTGTATCAGGAATTCATGTTTGCCGATGCCGGAAGCTTTATAAGCTACAACGCGAATATGCGCCAGCTTGTTTATGACAAGCTTAAAAGCTGTGAGCTTGTGGTGTTCAACCGCTTTACGCCGGATTTGGACAAAATGGAGTTTCACAAGATTGTCCGCGCCGTTTCCCGCCGCACGGATATCGCCTACGAAGCGCCGGACGGCAGCGTGCAGTATGACGAGATAGTAGACCCCCTGCCCTTTGACCTTGACGCGCCCGTTGTGGAAATCGGCGATGACGATTTTGCCGAGTGGTACCGCGATTTATCGGAAGAGCCGAAAAAGTACGCGGGGAAAACGGTGCGGTTTAAATGCCGCGCGCTCAAGCGCAAGAAGATGCCGGAGCACAGCTTCATCGTCGGGCGGCACGTGATGACCTGCTGCGTAGAGGATATTAAGTTTGCGGGGCTTGTGTGCGACTGGGACGATGCAAGCACCGTGCAGGACGACACTTGGATGATACTCACCGCGCGCGTGGAGCTTAAATTCCACCGCGCCTACGGCCACAAAGGGCCTGTGATGATGTATGTTTCAAGCGAAGAGTGCCCCGCACCCGAGCAGCCCGTTGCGACCTTCTATTGATTTTATTAAATAAGGTTAGCCCTTGCCGTGCTAGCCTTATTTTTATACCGACTTTGCCGAGAAAAAGGAGAAAAACATGAAGTATAAATGCCTCGTTTTCGACCATGACGACACTGTTGTGGACAGCACCGCCACCATCCATTATCCCTGCTTTGCCGAGTATACCCGCACGCGCTACCCCGATAAAAGCTGCACCCTGGAAGAGTATTTTATAAAAAACTTCGACCCCGGCTTTTTGGAGTATTGCCGCGATGAATACGGTATGGATGATGCCGACCTTGCCGATGAAACCGAGTATTGGCGCGCGTGGGTGAATAACCATATCCCCACGGCCTACCCCGGCATAAAGGAGATTATGGAGCGTCAGCGCGCCGAGGGCGGGCTTATCTGCGTAGTGTCCCACTCCATAGAGGGCAATATCCTGCGCGACTATGAGAAAAACTCGCTCCCCGTGCCCGATGCCGTTTACGGCTGGGAGCGCCCCGAGCATGAGCGCAAGCCCCACGCCTTTCCCTTAGAGGACATTATGCGCCGCTTTTCGCTTCGCCCGGAGGAGATTTTGATGATAGACGATCTCAAGCCCGGCTATGACATGGCCGTCAAGTGCAAGGTGGATTTTGCCGCCGTCGGCTGGAGCAACGATGTGGCGCAAATCGAGCGCTTTATGCGCGCTAATTGCCCCAACTACTTTAAATCCGTTGCGGATTTTGCAGATTTTCTTCAAAATTGACGCGCGGCGTGTTCTTAAGGTTGACACTTCGCGTTAAATTGTATATAGTATAGTAAATATCCGCCGCACTGCTTTAAATGCCAAAAGAACGGCGCGCGGCAGAGACAGAGAAAAGACTATCAGGAAGGAAAGAAACATGGAAAAACGATACGGATTGCCCACTGCGATTGCAATGGTTATAGGCATTGTTATCGGCTCGGGTGTGTTCATCAAGGGCGGCAAGGTGCTCTCCCTCACGGGGGGCGACATGATGAAAGCCGTGCTTGTCGTGGCGATAGTGGGGCTTATGTGCATTATCTGCTCCCTCGTTTTTGCGGAGCTGGGTGCGCGCTATGAAAAGGTCAACGGCGTTGTGGACTATGCCGAGGTTGCCTTAGGGTCGACTTATGCTTACTATGTCGCGTGGTTTTTGAACTCGATTTATTACCCCGCGCTCTCGGCTACGCTCGCTTTCTTCGCGGCGGTGTTTGCCTGCCCGCTTTTCGGCGTAACGGCGCTTGATTTCAATACCGGCATAATCAGCATGGAAGCTGTCGGCCTCGGCGCGGGCTTTTTGTGCATGGGCTACGGCATTAATATTCTCAGCCCGAAGCTTGCCGGCAAGCTCCAAGTATCCATGACGGTGATTAAGCTTATCCCGCTTATCCTCATGGGCGTTGTCGGCACGATAGTAGGACTTTCCAACGGCACTACGGCGGCCGTTTTGGGTGAGGCGGGAAAGCTCGGCGCGGATTCCGGCAGCGGTTTTAGCGGCATATTCGCGGGCGTTACGGCCTTTGCCTTTGCCTACGAGGGCTGGATAATCGCCACGAGCATCAATTCCGAAATCCACAACGCGAAAAAGAATCTCCCAATCGCGCTCATCGCCGGGGCGTTCACCTGCGTTGTCATCTACTCGCTTTATATCTTCTCCATGAGCTCCGTCGGCAGTGTTGAAACCATTATCGGCACTTGGCCGCTGGGTGAAAATCTCCCGCGTATAGCGTTCTCCAACATCTTCGGCGATGCTGTGGGCACGATAGTGTATGTGTTTGTGTGCATTGCGTGCTTGGGCACTATGAATGGGCTTATCATGGCTTCCTGCCGCGGTATGTACTCCATTTCCGCGCGCGGCATGGGGCCGAGACCCGAATTCTTCGCCGACATTGACGCGCAAAACGGCTTTGTCATCAAGTCCGGCATTGTGGGGCTTATCATGGGCGGCTTCTGGTACGCTTGGAACGCAATTATGTGGATGCAGGGGCCGGACTTCTTCGGCGGCGTACACAACAGTATGTGGCTCGGCTGGGAGCCGGACGAAATCTGCATTATAAACCTCTACGCCATGTATATCCCCATGTTCATTGCGCTCATGGTAAAGGGCAAGGATTTGAGCTTTGTAAAGCGCTATCTTATGCCGGGGCTTGGCATTATGTGCTGTGTGTTCATGGTGTACTGCTGCTGGGTCGGCAAGGGATATCAGCAGGTTTGCGGCTATCTTATCTTCTTTGCAATCGTGATGTTCATTGGTTTCCTGCTCAAGGGCAAGAAGAAAGCATAAAATCCTATAATCAAACGAATAATGCTACAGCGGCACGATTTTTCGTGCCGCTGTAAATTTTATATTCACTTTCGCATGAATAATGCTGCGATTTCAGCATTTGCTGCCGAATTTGGCCTTTATCTCGTCCATCTTGCCGCAGCCGAGCCGCCCTTCCGGGCAAAAGCCCTTTACGAAGCACGAAGGCCCCATTGCGTTGAACACCTCCGGGAAGCTCTCGCGCAGGAGAAAGAGCAGATCCGTTGCAACATCGCGTATCTCCCACTGCGCGCGCAGACAGGAGCGCAGCTCCGTGAAGAGCAAAAGCTCGCGCGCGTTCATAGAGGAAACCACATCCGCCAAGGTGCCGCTGAGGGCAAAGTAACGGCGGTTGAGCTTGTATACATCGGCGCTCTCGTGCGCCTTTATCGCGGCGTAGGCGTTCTTCGCCGCGGCTGTGTACACCTCGTACATGGCGGGGTCGCTCGCTATGCTCTCCGGCAGGATAACGCGCGCGGGGGAGAGCGCGTCCAGCTCCGGCACGAGCAGGGTTTGCATTCTGTGGCGGGCAAGGTGCGTTATGCCGGACAGGGTGATACCCTGCACGGAGTAGGCGTAGTTAAGTAGCTCCAGCTCGCGCGGCCTAACGCTTTTAATAAGCTCGGCGGGGTCGGCAATGTTGCGCGCCGTCACGGCGAGCGCGGCGGAAAGCAGCGCTTGGGGCGCTTGCGGCGCGGAGAGCAGCGAAACCTTACCCGCATCACTGCGGGAGACAAATTCTAATTCGCCTATGGGCGCGGGAGCGGGGGAAGCACAGTCGGCGCATTGGCGCTCACACGCGGCAAGGTGCTTTTCAAAGCTGGGGAATAAGGCGAGTAGCTGCTCTTCAAGCTCGCTCGCTATTGCGCGAAGCTCCGGAATGTTCTTGCCGCGCCCGGACTTCATTTGCGCAATCATATATATAAGCTCGCGTGCGTTGAGCGTGCAGTAAAAGCTGCTGCAAAGGGCGTAGGGCAGGATAAAGCGCGCGTCCTCGCGCGGTATGCCCCCGTCCAAGAGCTTTTTGTACGCAACAAAGAGCGTATCCATGTAATCGCGGTAAAGTTCCCTATCCTCGCCCGCAAGCTCCGGCGGGATATAATACCCCTGTGCGCCGAAATCGACATAGCGGCGGGATTTCACCGTGAACGATGCCAAACGGTGCTCAATGAAAAACTGCTCCACGTACACCGACACATTTTTAAGCGCGAGGGAGAAAACCGCGTGCTCAATGACGGAGCTGTGGCCGGATGAGAGCACCTTTCCTATCAGCTTTTGGCTCGCTTCGCTGTCATCAGCCGCGTCAAAAAGCTCAAAGGCGTTGCCGACGGTGGTGGATATTCTCGCCGCACAGGCGCTCACGCGCTCTCCGTAGAGATTATAGCTTACAATTTTGGCGTTGGCATATTCGCTCATGGCCGTGCCTCCGTTTTTCGTTTTTTCTAATTATAGCGTATAGCGCGAAATAATTCAATCGCTTCATCGGCAAAATAATCTGGTTATATAAATATGTACAAAACTGATACTTGAATATATTCAGATTCGGCGGTAATATCATAGCAGACGGAAAGAGGCGATTATTATGAAGCATGATAGGCTCTCAAAGCTCATTCTTGCCGCGCTCATGGCGGCGCTGAGCTGTGTTGCGACCATGCTTGTTCAAATCCCCATACCCGCGACAAACGGGTATATCAACCTCGGTGACGGCGTTGTGCTGTTGGGGGCGTTTTTGCTCGGCCCGGTTTACGGCTTTGCCGCCGGGGGTATAGGCTCAATGCTGGCGGATGTCATTTTGGGCTATGCCGTTTTCGCGCCGGGTTCGTTTTTGATAAAAGGGCTTTCGGCGTATGTTGCCGCGCGGGTGCTCGGCGCGGTGCGCCCCTCTCGCTTTGCCGCAGTTGCGGCGGGTACTTTGGGCGAGGCGATAATGGTGCTGGGGTACTTTGCGTATGAAGCGCTTGTACTCGGCTACGGCCTTGCCGCCGTGGGGAGCGTACCCGGAAACGCCGTGCAGGGCGCGGCGGGCGTGGCCGTGGCGGCGGTTTTATATAAGGCGCTGCGCGCCGTGCCGATGATAAGAAACAAAAGCTGTATTTAATCAGGAGGTTTAAGTTAAATGTACGAAGAATTGACGATTCAGGCGAAAAACGCCGTGGAAGAGCTTTTGGATGTTGCGAATTTGCGCCAGGGGGCATTGTTTGTCGTGGGCTGCTCATC
>CAYRPD010000029.1:9977-15391 GCA_964426095.1 uncultured Oscillospiraceae bacterium
GCCTTGATAACCCCGCCGCCGTGGAGCATATCCGCGCCGCTGCCGGTATGGATATCGGCGATACGCTCATCGGGATGCACCTTAAAGATGTGGCCGTGCCCGTGCGCCTTTCGATAAAGCGCATAGGCGAGGCGAATTTAGTCTGCGCGCGCACAAGGCCGCGCTTTATCGGCGGCGAGCGCGCACGGTACAATGAGCTTTTGAAATAACACGCTGAGAAGGGTAAAAAATGTACACCTACAGGCTCACACTTTGCTATGACGGCACGCGTTATCGCGGTTGGCAGCGGCAGGGGAACACGGAGAATACCATAGAGGCCGTTTGCGAGCGGGCGCTCTCGCGCATTTTGGGCGAGGAAACGGAGCTTGCCGCCTCCGGGCGGACGGATGCGGGCGTACACGCGCGCGAGCAGGTTTGCTCCTTTCATGCTGCCGCCGAGCTTGACTGCGACAGGGTGCTTGCTGCCTTGAGGGGGCTTTTGCCGGAGGATATAGGCGCGCTCTCCCTCGCGCCCGCCGCGCCGCGCTTTCACGCGCGCTTAAACTGCCGCGAGAAAACCTACGTTTACCGCGTGTGGAACAGCCCGGAGCCGAATGTATTTAACCGCCGGTATATGTTCCGTTATGATAAGCCCCTTGACTTGGCTGCCATGCGCCGCGCGGCGCACGCGCTATGCGTCAAGCACGATTTTACGGCCTTTTGCTCCAATAAGCACATGAAAAAATCCGCCGTGCGCGAGGTGAAGAGCATTGAAATCGAGCGCATAGGCGGCGAAGTGCGCTTTACGTTCACGGGGGACGGATTTTTATATAACATGGTGCGCATACTTACCGGCACGCTCCTTGAAGTCGGCGCGGGCGAGCGGGACGGGGATGAGTTAGATAAGGTACTTTCCTCGCGTGACCGCGAGCGCGCCGGGTTTACAGCCCCCGCCCAAGGGCTTATTTTGTGGCAGGTGCGGTACTGAAAAAGCGCGGGAAAAGAAGAAAAAACGGGAAAAACAAAATTCCTGTTGACATATTGGGTTAATGTTGTTAGAATAGCTTCGTCTCAATTGGATAGCAATATCCGAAGCAAGATAACCGACCGCCGGGTGCGCTCTGCGCGCGCGGCTGAGGCCACACGGACAGCCGGGTCGAATGCCGAGTTTCCGCGGAATGCGGCGGCAACTTCTGTTGCCTTATTGATTTGGCGGGGCGCACCCCGCATGGGTTTAATAAGCCCAAATTTTATAAGTTGGTTACTATAAACCGTGCTGAAGGGCATACAAAACTTGTGAAATGGTCAATAAGAGTAGTAAAAGTAGTTTCTTGCTATATAAACTCTCAAACCAATTGGGATAGCGTCCGGCGCTTTTTCGCCGGGACTGACTATGCACATTTGCAATGACGTATGCTGTCGGCATACGTCATTTTTTGTTTTTCGGGAGAAGCGCAATGAAAAAGATAATCGAGCTTAAAAACATCACCAAGTCCTTTGACGGCGAGGTTGTGCTGGATAACATCAGCTTGGATATTTACGATAACGAGTTTATCACGCTCCTCGGCCCGTCCGGCTGCGGCAAGACGACGACTCTCCGCCTTATCGGCGGCTTTGAAACGCCGGATGTGGGCGATGTGGTGTTCATGGGCGAGAGGATAAACGATGTGCCGCCGTATAAGCGCAACGTAAACACCGTTTTCCAGCGCTATGCCCTTTTCCCGCATTTGAATGTATATGAAAACATTGCTTTCCCCCTGCGTGAAAAGAAATGCTCCCGCGCTGAGATAGACCAAAAGGTGAAAGAAATGCTCGCCCTTGTCGCGCTCACGGGGTTTGAAGCGCGCAGTGTCACGAGCCTTTCCGGCGGGCAGCAGCAGCGCGTGGCCATTGCCCGCGCGCTCATAAGCAGCCCGAAGGTACTGCTTTTGGATGAGCCGCTTGCCGCCTTGGACTTGAAGCTCCGAAAGGATATGCAGGCCGAGCTTAAAAAGATTCAAAAGGCCACGGGGATCACCTTCGTTTTCGTCACGCACGACCAGGAAGAGGCACTCAGTATGTCCGACACGGTTGTGGTTATGAGCGAGGGGCGCATCCAGCAGATAGGCACGCCCATAGATATCTATAACGAGCCGCAAAACGCCTTTGTGGCCGACTTTATCGGCGAAAGCAACATCTTGGACGGCGTAATGCTGGCCGATTACAAGGTTGCCTTCTCCGGCCACACGTTTGACTGCGTGGACGCGGGCTTTGCCCGCCGCGAGGCCGTGGACGTGGTTGTGCGCCCGGAGGATGTGGATATAGTGAGCGAGGAAAAGGGTATGCTGCGCGGCGTTGTGACGAGCGTGACCTTCCTCGGCGTTCATTATGAAATCATCGTGGATATAAACGGCTTCAAGTGGATGATTCAGACGACGGATTTTGTCGATGTGGATGAGCATATCGGGCTTTATATCGAGCCTGACGCAATACATATTATGAAGAAGTCCGAATACTCCGGAATGTACGGGGATTACTCGTCTTTCTCCAACGAGCTTGACGAGCTGAGCGATGCGGAAAGTGAGATAGAAGAATGAAAACCGCCGATAATTCCCGCCGCACCACGCTTGTGCAGCGGCTCACGCTTACGCCGTACTCGGCGTGGGCGGTGCTGTTTATCCTTGTGCCGCTTTTCTTTGTGGCCTACTACGCTTTTACGGATAACAATTTTAACTTCACCTTTGCCAATGTCGCGCGCTTTTTCACCGCGACCTCGGCTGTGGACGGGGGAGAGGTACATACTTACATAGTTATCTTCCTGCGTTCCTTGAAGCTCGCCGTGATTTCCACGCTTATCTGCCTGCTCCTCGGCTACCCCATGGCGTACATCATTGCCCGTGCCGAGGCGAGAGCGCAGAAAATACTCATCACGCTTATCATGATCCCCATGTGGATGAACTTCCTCATCCGCACCTACGCTTGGATGACGATTTTGCAGGACACCGGCATATTAAACGGCTTCCTCTCCTCGCTGGGCTTGGGGCGCGTTCACATCATCGGCACGGAAAGCGCCGTGGTTGTGGGCATGGTGTATGACTATTTTCCGTATATGATACTGCCCATTTACTCGGTTATGGCGAAAATGGATACCCGCCTTATCGAGGCCGCGCGCGACCTCGGCTGCAACAGCGCAGGGGTGCTTCGCCGCGTTATATGGCCGCTGAGCCTGCCGGGGGTTATCTCCGGGGTCAACATGGTGCTTATCCCGTCCATATCCACGTTTTATATCTCTCAAAAGCTCGGCAACGGCAAATTCTATCTCATCGGCGATGCGATAGAGGGACAGTATGTTGCCAATAACCTGCACTTTGCCGCGGCGATTGCCTTTATTCTCATGGTGATTTTGCTTGCCTGCATGGCGCTTATGCAGCACGCGGCCAACAAGCGCACGGCAGTGTAAAGGGGGCGCAAAATGAAAAAACTATCTAAGGTTTATACGGGGCTTATAATGCTCTTCCTCTTTGCGCCTATCGCGATTTTGCTGGTGTTTTCGTTTAATGAATCGAAGAGCCTTTCCGTGTTCTCCGGGTTTTCGCTCAACTGGTACAGGGAGCTTTTCCGTGATGCGGAGACCCTGGGCGCGGTAAAAAATACGCTCGTGCTCGCAATCTCCGCCGCTGTTATCTCCACCGTCATGGGTACGGCGGCCGCTGTGGGGATAAATAAGCTTCGCAGCCGCGCTCTTCGCGCCACGATGGACACCGTCACCAATATCCCCATGATAAACCCCGATATTATCACGGGCATTTCGCTTATGCTGATGTTCGTGTTTGTCGGGCGGCTTTTCGGCGCGGCCACCAGTCTGAGCTTTTGGACGATGCTAATCGCGCATATTACGTTCTGTCTGCCCTATGTCATTTTGCAGGTGCTGCCGAAGCTCAAGCAAATGGATAAGGCGCTGCCCGAAGCGGCGATGGACTTGGGCTGTACGCCCCTGCAAGCCTTTTTGAAGGTGGAAATCCCGGAGATTATGCCGGGCGTTGTGACGGGCTTTATAATGGCGTTCACGCTTTCGCTCGATGACTTTGTGATAAGCTATTTCACCTCCGGCAACGGCTTTGAAACTCTGCCGATTCGCATTTACAGCATGACGAAGAAAACCGTCACGCCGAAAATGTACGCGCTGGCAACGATAATCTTCTTCGTTATCCTTGCCCTGCTTATCCTCAATAACATTGTCGATGATGATTCCAAGCCCCGCCAAACCAAGGAAAAGCGCGAGCGCAAGCGCTCCGAGCGCATTGCGGGCGGGGTGCTGGCCGGGGTGCTCGTTGCGGCGGGGATAGCGGTGCTTGTCCTCTCCGGCAACGGCACGGACGAGCTGAACGTTTATAACTGGGGTGAATATATCTCCGACGGCTCTGACGGCACGCTTGACACCATAGCCGCCTTTGAAGAGTGGTACGAGGAAACCTACGGGCGCAAAATAAAGGTCAATTACACCACCTTTGCCAGCAACGAGGATATGTACGCCAAGCTATCAAGCGGCGCTGTGAGCTTTGATGTGGTTATCCCCTCGGACTATATGATTGACCGTATGCGTGCGGAAAATATGCTCCTGCCGCTGAATTTTGACAATATTCCGAACTATAAGTACATCGCCGAGCAGTATAGAGGGCTTTACTATGACCCCGACGATATCTACACCGTGCCATACACCTACGGTGTTATTGGCGTGATATACAATGCCAATGTCGTTGACCCTGCCGATGCGCACGGGTGGGACTTGATGTGGAACGAGAAATACGCGGGCAATATCCTGCAATTTAATAACTCGCGTGACGCGTTCGGCACGGCGCAGTATAAGCTCGGCCTTGATGTAAACTCCACTGACCACGCCCTGTGGGAAACGGCGCTCAAAGAGCTCAAAGCGCAAGCCCCGCTTGTGAAAAGCTATGTCATGGACGAGATATACAACATGATGGAATCGGGCGAGGCGGCCGTAAGTGCGTACTATGCGGGGGATTACTTCACCATGCTTGACGCACAGGCGGACGATGTGGATTTGCGCTTTTATTACCCGGAGCGCACGAACTACTTCTTTGACGCTATGTGCATTCCCTCCTGCGCCCAGCATAAGGAGCTTGCGGAGATATTCATAAACTATATGCTCTCTCCCGAGCCTGCCATAGCAAACGCCGAGTATATCTGCTACGCGTCCCCGAACTCCGCGGTGTACACCGATGAGGGGTATATCGAGGAAATGGGCGAAGAGGCGATGGAGATTCTCTATCCTGAGGTTGAGGACTTCGCCGCGCTTTATAATGAGTACGCCTACCGTACCCTTGACCAAGATATGCTTGACTACGTAACAAGCCTTTGGGAAACGCTGAAAATAAGTTAATCTAAATTAAAAAGGGATACGCTCCGCAGTGCGAACTGCGGAGCGTATTTTT
>CAYRPD010000030.1:0-14891 GCA_964426095.1 uncultured Oscillospiraceae bacterium
AGGTGCGCGCAAACCGCGTGCTGGAGCTGAACGCCGAGCACAACGCCGTGCGCGTATTAAAAGAAGCGTATGAGAACGACACGGAAAAGGCCACGCACCTGGCAAAGGTGCTGGAAACGTTAGCGGAGCTTATGGCGGGCGTGGAAGTGGACGACCCGGCGGACTTCGTGAAGCTCGTGAGCGAGCTGTTTTGAGGCAAAAAAACGCCTCGGCATAGTATAAGCAATTTCGGAGAAACTGATTTATGAAAAAGCGGCTTGGCATATACATTCATATACCGTTCTGCGCGAGCAAGTGCTCCTACTGCGATTTTTATTCGCTGGCACACTGCGAGCACCTGATGCCCGATTATCAGGACGCGCTTATAGAGCATATCAACGAGTCGTCCGAGGCGATTAAAAATTACGAGGTTGACACAATCTACTTCGGGGGCGGCACGCCCAGCTTTTACGGGGCGGAGCGGATTATAGAGGTTTTCAACGCCTTAAAGCTCAACGGCAATGTGCGCACGGACGCGGAAGTGACCGTGGAATGCAACCCCGACAGCATGAGCTTAAACGAGCTGAAGCAGCTGCGGCAAGAGGGCGTGACGAGGCTTTCAATCGGCGTTCAGGCCACTGACAATGACCTATTGAAGCTCATAGGCCGCCGCCACAACTACCAACAGGCCGTGCGCGCGGTACACGATGCGCGCCGCGCCGGGTTTGACAACGTGAGCGTGGATTTGATGTACGGGCTGCCCAGCCAGCGCAAAAGCGACTGGGCAGAGACGCTCGCGCGGATTTTGGAGCTGCACCCGGAGCATATCTCCTGCTACGCGCTGAAGCTGGAAGAGGGCACGAGGATGCACAAGGAGTACAACGGCTCTGCCATCATGCCCGACGACGATGAACAGGCGGATATGTACTCTTATGCGGCGGAAATGCTGCAACGGTACGGGTATATGCACTATGAGGTCTCCAACTTCTGCGCGCCGGGCTTCCCGTCCAAGCACAATTTGAAGTACTGGAATTTGGACGATTACATGGGCTTCGGCCCGGGGGCGCACTCGTGCATAGGGAATCTTCGCTACAGCTATGTGCGGGATTTGAAGCAGTACATCGCGGGGGTATTTCGCGGGTCAAGCATAGTGGACGAATACAAGAACGTTGAGCCGCTGGAGCGCGCGGTGGAATACGTGATGCTGGCGATGCGCACGGCGCGCGGGATATCCGAGTACGACTACCGTTTGCGCTGTCAATGCGACTGGAAGCCGATTGAGCGGACGCTGAAAGCCTTTGAGAAAAAGGGCTGGACGGAAATGAACGGCGAGCGCTGGCACTTCACCGTTCCGGGCTTTCTCATTTCCAATCAGCTTATCGGGATACTGCTCGAAGTGCAGGCCACGGGGCGGCTTGAGGGCACGCCGTGGCTATTGGAAGAGGACGAAGCGCCCAAGGCGCAGGAGATTGATATGCCCTTGGGCGAGGACGAGCTGTTTGCGCAGCTTTACGAGCAGCACGCGGGCAAATAAAATGATGACGATGAGGGTCACTTTGTGAGAGAGAACAAGAGAAAAAAGGACGGCGGGAGCGCAAGGCATCGCGCCGCAGACGACAGGCGAAGAGAAACAGAAGAAACGGCGGATTA
Organism: uncultured Oscillospiraceae bacterium; assembly: GCA_964426095.1. Taxonomy (GTDB): domain Bacteria; phylum Bacillota; class Clostridia; order Oscillospirales; family Oscillospiraceae; genus Limivicinus. The sequence continues at coordinate 1,630 of CAYRPD010000030.1, forward strand.
CGAGCTGGACGATATCCTCGCGGGCATTGAGCTTGACGGGGAATTTGAGGACGATACCGCCGAGGTTGAAGAGGATACCGAGGTTGAGGTTGAAACCGTGGCCGAGGCCGAAGAAGCGGAAGAAGTCGAGGACGAGGCCGAGGACGAAGAGGATAACGCACCTCTCCCCTACTCCGAGGATGACGAGGAAGAGGACGAGGACGCGGCGAATACCGCCGAGGAACGCGCCGCGCTTGAAAAGAAGCGCGACAGCAGCCGAAAGCTAAAAATCGCGCTGACGGTGATAGCGATTCTTGTTATCATCATAGGCGGGGCGATTACGGCGGGCGGCTACATGGTGACGACAAGCACCGTCAACTTCCCGAATCTCTACGTGGACGGGGTGTTTGTAGGCGGGCTTGACAAGGCCGCGGCGCAAAAGGCCATTGAGGACAGCGGCTGGGAAGAGCGCGCGGCAGTGCCGCTGACGGTGACGCTGATGGATAGGTGCGAGTTTGCCGTGGAGCAGTACGCTTCGGGCGCGATGATGACGGTTGACGAGGCCGCGGAGAGCGCTTTCGCGTTCGGCCACACGGGCAACTGGTACGTGAACCTTTTTGAGTACGCCAAGTGCCTGATGCGCCCGGTGGATATCGCGGAGCTTGGCACGGAGTACGACAGGGAGTATATTCTGGCCCAGTGTGACGAGGGAATCGCGCTTTTGGATGAGACGCTCGGCGAGGGCGGATATGAGATAGACAAGGAAAAGTCCGTTTTGCGCATGGAAAAGGGCGCGGGCGAGCTGAAATTCGACAAAGAGGACATGGCCGCCGCGATTATAAACGCGCTGGGCGACGACAAGACGGAGCTTAGCTACAGCCGCATCACGGGCGAGCCGAAAATGCCGGACTTCGCGGCGATTCACGCCGAGCTTGAGGCCGAGCCTGCGGACGCGTATTTTTCCGACGACAACAAGTTCACGGTTATAGACGAGATTGACGGGTGCGACTTCGACCCGAACAAGGCCGAGAGCATTTGGGCGGACGCAAAGCCCGCCGAGACCGTGGAAATCCCGATTAAGCTGACTTTCCCGGAGGTTACGGGCGAGTATCTGCGCTCGTTGCTGTTTCGCGACAAGCTCGGCTCAATGACGACTTATTTCCCCAACAGCAACGAAAACCGCATAAGCAACATTAAGCTGGCGTGCTCGAAGATTGAGGGGATTGTGCTGTACCCGGGGGATGTGTTTTCTTATAACGACACGCTCGGCCAGCGCACCGAGGAAGCCGGGTTTAAGATGGCGGGGGCTTACGCCAACGGCGAAGTGGTGGAAGAGCTGGGCGGCGGGATTTGCCAAGTGTCCTCGACGCTGTACAGCGCCACGCTTTACGCGTATCAGGTCAGCACCGTGCAGCGCTATCCGCATTATTTCCCCGTGGACTACATGGAAAAGGGCTATGACGCAACCGTGAGCTGGCCGAAGCCGGACTATCAGTTCCAAAACGAGCGCGAGTACCCCATTAAAATCGTGACCCACTGCGATGAGGTTGAACGAAGCCTGACAATCGAAATTTGGGGCACGAACCTGGACGGCACGTATATAGAGCTGACGAAGGACACGTATTCCTACAACAACACCAAGTACCCTTGGATTATGGAGGGCTACGGCGTGCAGATGCACAGGAACGTGTTTGACGCAAACGGCATTCAGATTGACCGCGTGAGCGAGGTTTACGATGTTTACCACACGCACGAGGCCACGGAGCAGATTAAAATGCTTGACGCGCAAGCCGCCGCCGAGGCCGCCGCAAACGGCGGCGCTCCGGCATGAACAGAGCAGGAAATTCTATAGCCTTGTGCTATATTGAATAAAGGGAGACAAAGAGCAATGGAAAACAAAACCTTTTATATCACCACCCCGATATACTACCCCTCCGACAAGCTTCACATCGGCCACACGTACTGCACCGTGGCCACGGACGCGATTGCGCGCTACAAGCGCCTTTGCGGCTACGACGTGATGTTTTTGACCGGCACGGACGAGCACGGCCAAAAGATAGAGGAAAAGGCCAAGGCCGCAGGCGTTTCGCCGCAGGAGTTTGTAGACAAAATAGTTGAGGGCGAAAACGGCATACTTGACCTGTGGAAGCTGATGAACATATCCAATGACCGCTTCATCCGCACCACGGACGATTACCACGTGGAATCCGTACAGCGCATTTTCAAGAAGATGTACGACAAGGGCGACATCTATAAGGGCGCATACAAGGGCAAATACTGCACCCCGTGCGAGAGCTTTTGGACGGAAAGCCAGCTTGTGGACGGCAAATGCCCCGACTGCGGGCGCGAGGTTCACGACGCGGAAGAGGAAGCGTATTTCTTCCGTCTCTCCAAGTACGCAAAGCCCGTGCAGGAGCTTTTGGAAACCGGCACGTTCCTCACTCCCCCCAGCCGCGTGAACGAGATGATTAATAACTTCATCAAGCCCGGCCTTGAAGATTTGTGCGTGTCGCGCACGAGCTTTTCTTGGGGCGTGCCCGTGGACTTTGACGAGGGGCACGTGGTCTACGTTTGGGTGGACGCGCTCTCCAACTACATCACCGCCCTCGGCTACGGAAACGAGAAATACAACGACTATGATAAATACTGGCCCGCCGATGTGCACATTGTGGGCAAGGAGATAGTGCGCTTCCACTCTATCATTTGGCCGGCCATGCTCATGAGCATGGAGCTGCCGCTGCCTAAGCGCGTTTACGGGCACGGCTGGCTCGTGATTGACGGGGGCAAGATGAGCAAGTCCAAGGGCAATGTGGTTGACCCGTACTTACTGGCCGAGAAATTCGGCGTGGACGCGCTGCGCTTCTTCCTTTTGCGCACGTTCCCGTTCGGCTCGGACGGTAATTTCTCCAATGAGCTGCTTATCAGCACGATTAACACCGACCTTGCAAATGACCTCGGTAACCTCGTGTCGCGCACGACTGCCATGGTGGAAAAATACTTCGGCGGCGCGCTCATCGCCGAGCGCGAGGCAGACGCTATGGACGATGAGCTTATTGCCCTCATCAAGTCCACCAAGGCGGCCTACGCCGCGCAGATGGATGAATTCCAGCTGCATTTGGCGCTTGAAGAGGTGTTCAAGCTTATCCAGCGCGCCAATAAGTACATTGATGAGACTGCGCCTTGGGTGCTCGCGCGTGACGAAGCGAAGAAGCCGCGCCTTGCAAGCGTGATGTACAATCTGCTTGAATCCCTGCGCGTGGCGCTGACGCTGCTCACGCCGTTCATGCCGGAAAGCTGCGCAAATGCGTTTGCGCAGATAGGCGCGGAAGCTACCCACACCACGTGGGAAAAGGCCGGGGAATACGGCGTGCTGCCGGAGTGCGTGAGCGTGCACAAGGGCGAAACGCTCTTCCCGCGCATTGACGCGGCGAAGATGCTCGCCGAGCTTGAGGAGCTTGAAAAGGCCGCAAAAGGCCCGCAGGTGAAAGTGCCGCCGGTGCTGCCCGATGTGACGATTGACGAATTTGCCAAGTGCGATATGCGCGTGTGCAAGGTGCTTGCGTGCGAGGGCGTGAAGAAGTCCGACAAGCTTTTGAAGTTCACGCTGGACGACGGCTCGGGCACGGAGCGCGTTATCCTCTCCGGCATTCGCAAGTTCTACGAGCCGGAAGCGCTCGTGGGCAAGACGGTGGTGGCTATCCTCAACCTGCCGCCGCGCAAGATGATGGGGCAAATGTCAAACGGTATGCTCCTGTCCGCTGTGCGCGAGGTGGACGGCAAGGAAGAGCTGCACCTCGTGATGCTGGATGATTCCGTCCCCGCCGGGTCTCAGCTCTGCTGATAAAACGTTAAACAGGCTGTTGCATTTGCAACGGCCTGTTTTTTCTGTGGAAAACGGGAGAAAAGTATAGTATAATGCCCTCGGTGATTAATTTATGAAAAACACTTCTCTTTGCTACATTGAGCGCGGGCGGGAATACCTGATGCTGCACCGCGTGAAGAAAGAAAACGACGAAAACCGCGACAAGTGGATAGGTATCGGCGGGAAATTTGAAGAGGGCGAAAGCCCGGAGGAATGCATGGCGCGCGAAATGCGCGAGGAAACGGGGCTTACGCCGCGCGCGTGGCGCTATCGCGGGATAGTGACCTTCGTTTCGGACGAGTGGGGCACGGAGTATATGCACCTTTTCACCTGCGACGACTTCACGGGGACTGTACGCGAATGCGACGAGGGGGATTTGGAGTGGATTGACCGCGAGGCGCTTTTGTCGCTGCCCATTTGGGAGGGGGACAAAATCTTTCTGCGGCTTCTCGCCACAGACGAGCCGTTTTTCTCGCTGAAGCTCTGCTATCGCGGCTCTACCCTCGTAAACGCCGTATTAAACGGCGAGGTTATTGCTTGAATATACACGCAAACTGCGCCGCAGGCTTCCCTGCGGCGCAGTAATTTTAGTAAATATTTATCAGCCCTGTAGGTTGAGGAATTTCGGCATAGGCTCAATGTGGATATGCTCGTATCCGCCGGAGCACTCCCCGTCCAGCGCCCAGAAGAGGTCGGGGGCGTTGTCGATTTCAATGGAGCTTGCCTGGAAGAAGGTTATGAGGGGGTTGGAGTAGTCCTGATTCAAAACGGCGGTGATGATAGAGTTAAGCTCTATAAGCGTCTCCGGCATTTTCACGAGCAGCACTTCAAACACCCCGTCCGCCGTGTCAACAAGGTCGGCGGGCAGCTCAAAAGTCCCGGCGACAGAGGTGGAGTTACACACCGCGCCGAAAATATAATCATTCTCATAGACCTTGCCGTTTGCGGTCACGCGCACGTGCTGGGGCTTGATTTTGTAAACATCCTTAATGGCATCGAGGATATACGCCGTGTGGCCGAGGGCGTTTTTCATCCTTTGATCCGTGGTGTAGGAAAGCCACGAGAACGCGCCGAACGCGGCGACATAGGTGAAAAAGCTGTCGCCGAAGCGGCCGATATCGTATCTGCGGCAATGCCCGGCGGCAATGTTCGCCGCTGCGGTGGGAATGTCGGTGGAGAGCTTATGGGAGAGGGCGAAATCGTTGGTACTGCCGCAGGGAATGTAGCCCAGCGGTACATCAATCCCCTCGCGGGCAAGGCCGGTGAGGGTTTCATTAAGCGTCCCGTCCCCGCCGGTGCAGCAGACAAGGTCATAGTCGCGCCCGTAGCGCTGTGCATACTCCGTCGCCTCGCCGCGGCAAGAGGTGATAAACGTGCTGACCAAATACCCCGCGTCCATGAGACTGCGGATTACGCCGGTGATGTGCTTCAAAACAAGCTTTTTGCCGGAAACGGGATTGATGATAAGCATTGCGGTTTTGGTAAGAGGCGTGGAAACGGTGTCCATTTATACTCCTTTCATTCGTTAGAAAACATGATAAACTGATAGCAGCGCAAGAAAAATGCTGCGAACGCACGATTATTAATGCGCTCTCCCCTCTCGCGCCGAGAAGTGATTAAGCGATAAGGTCAAAGATGAAGAGGCAAAGGTAGGATGTGGGGATAGAGAACAGCAGGCTGTCCGCGCGGTCGAACAAGCCGCCGTGACCCGGAATGAGGTCGGAAAAATCCTTCACGCCTATCATGCGCTTGATGAGCGATTCGGCAAGGTCGCCTATCTGACCCATGGTGGAAGACACGGCGCAGGTGACAACGCACTGCCACAGCGCGATGCCCTTGCACAGACCCGGTATATAATATATCACCACGCCCGTGAAAATTGCCGAAATGAGGCCGCAGACGCAACCCTCCACGGTTTTGTTGGGGCTGACCTCGGGGGCGATGCGGTGTTTGCCGAAGCGCTTGCCGCCGAAGAGAGCAAAGCTGTCGCACACCCAAGTGGAAAAGCACGCCAAAACCATGACATCCGCCCAGTTGGGGCTGACGGCGATCATCATCAAAAGGCCGAAGAGATAGCCGGGATAGGCAAGCCCCATGATAGTGTACGCCGCGCCGTTGCCGGAAACGCGGTGGCGGATTATGCCGTCAAAAAGGGCGAGATACACGCCGCCCGCCATACAGGCGATGTAGGCAATCGGCCCTGCGTGCAAAAGCGCGAGCACGGCCTGAATGCCGATATACACAAACATGACCCACGCCCCGCAGTTAACGCCGAGCTTTTCATAGTTGCGGCTGAGCTCATACGCGCAGCCTATACCCGCCACGGCGAACAGCAGCACGCGCGTCACCGGCGAGAGCAAAACACAGGTAAACGCAATGGCAAGCATCACAACGGCGGAAATAACTCTGTTTTTCACTTTATCCCTCTTTCTTAACGCTCAACCGACGGGAAATACACCCTCATCGGTCTTTTAAGTTTTGTTTAAGTTTATCATATTTCGCCCCAAGTCTCAATACAGAGCTTCGCGTTTTTCCGCAAACGCGAACACCCAAACGCGATATTTAACACTTTGTTAATTAAGATATTGTGCGAATCGAAAAACTGTGGTACTATATTATCAACTGATTTTGATAAATAAAAACAGGGGGAAAACAATATGTACGCAGATAAAAAAGTTTACATGGCGCGCTCGGACAAGAAGCTGTATCTTCTGCCCGAAATGGCAAACAGGCACGGCCTTATCGCGGGCGCAACCGGCACGGGCAAAACGATAACCATGAAGGTTATGGCAGAGTCCTTTTCGGATATGGGCGTGCCGGTATTCATGGCGGACATCAAGGGCGATTTGACCGGTATGTGCCGCCTCGGCAACGACAGCGCCGATATGCGCGAGCGCATAGAGCGCTTTGAGCTTGCCGACTTCGATTACCGCGCCTACCCCACGCGTATGTGGGACATTTTCGGCGAAAAGGGCGTGCCGGTGCGCGTGGCCGTGTCGGAAATGGGGCCGGTGCTTTTGAGCCGCCTGCTGGGGCTGACGGATGTTCAGCAGGGCGTTTTGAACATCGTTTTCCGCGTGGCGGACGATAACGAGCTTTTGCTCATCGACTTAAAAGACCTGCGCGCAATGGTGCAGTTCGTGGGCGAGCATCGCGCCGAGTACACAACGCTTTACGGCAATGTCTCTTCCGCAAGCATAGGCGCGATTCAGCGCGCGCTCCTCGCCTTTGAGGACGAGGGCGGCGAGCAGTTTTTCGGCGAGCCGAGCCTCAACATAAAAGACTGGATGCGCACCGATTCCGACGGCCGCGGGTACATTAACATTCTCTCTTCCCAGCGCCTTATACAAAGCCCCACGGTTTACGGCACGTTCCTTATTTGGATGCTGACGGAGCTTTTTGAAAAGCTGCCCGAGGTGGGCGATCTCGATAAGCCGAGGATGATATTCTTCTTCGACGAGGCGCATCTCCTCTTCTCCGACTGCCCGAAAGCCTTGGTGCAGAAGATAGTGCAGGTTGTAAAGCTTATCCGCTCGAAGGGTGTGGGCGTATACTTCATAAGCCAAAGCCCGTCCGACATTCCCGCCGATGTGCTCGCACAGCTTTCTAACCGCGTGCAGCACGCTCTGCGCGCCTACACCCCGGCCGAGCAAAAGGCCGTGCGCGCCGCGGCAAAGGCATTCCGCGAGAATCCCGCGTTTGACACGGAAGAGACGCTGATGCAGCTCGGCGTGGGCGAAGCGCTTGTCAGCTTCCTGGATGAGGACGGCATACCCACTGTTGTCGAGCGCGCTAACATTCTCCCGCCGCAGAGCCTTATGGGGCCTGCTGACGAGGGCACGGTTGAAAAGCTTATCGCGGCAGATGAATTTGACCTTAAATACCGCGAGAGCGTTGACCGCGAATCCGCTTACGAGATTATAACCGCCGCAAACGAGGAGCTTGAAAAACAGCGCCTTGAAGAAGAGGCGGAAGCCGAAGCCGAGAAGCAGCGCCTAAAGGAAGAGGCCGAGGCTGAAAAACAGCGTCAAAAAGAAGAAGCCGCCGCCGAAAAGCAGCGTCAAAAGGAAGAAGCGGCAGCAGAAAAGCAGCGCTTAAAGGAAGAAGCGGCTGCCGAGAAGCAGCGCCTTAAAGAAGAGGCCGCCGAAGAGAAAGAGCGCGAAAAGGAAGCGGCAAAGAAAAAGAAGGTCGCCCAGCGCGCGGTATCGAACGCGGCAAGCTCCGTTGCGTCCTCGTTGAGCACGAACCTTGTAAACTCCGTGCTCGGCGGCAGACAGAAGAGCGCCAAATCCATTGCCGGGCAGGCGGCAAAGCGCGCGCTAAGCTCCGTAGCGCGTGACGGGTCGAACGCGATTATCCGCGGGCTGTTCGGAACGAAAAAGTAATTGAACATACGCTTTGATGGCAAGGGGTAAACCCCCTTGCCATCAAAAATATCCCCTGCCATACGGCAGGGGATATTTTGTGTATTAAATGCTGTACCAGCGGATTTCGTTTGCGTCAAGGTGAAGCGGGAAGCTGTCGTTATCGGTGTACACCACGGTGTCCTGCGGGACATAGGTGTTGTTGACAACGCAATACTTGCCGTTTTCGACAAAGGCGTGTACCTCAACATTGTAGTTAGAGGAAAACCAGCGGCAAAGCTCGTTTTCGCCGTGGGAAGCCCAAAGTATCGCGCGGTAAAGGAGACGGCTGTTTTCAAAGGAGTACGGCAGGCCGGAGATGTAAACGCCGCGCCCTGCGCCGTATTCGTTAACGGCGAGCTGCACTTCCCTTTCACGCTCCACGAGCACGTTTGCGCCCTCAAGCGCGTACATACTCTTCTTCCCCTCGCCGAAATCGACTTCTTTGAGCGCATCGGCAAGGATGAAATGGTCGCGATGCTCATCCCAATTATATTTATCATAGTTGAGGGTGAAGCCCGTTTCCTTTTCAACGCCGAGGATGCTTGCAAGCTGGATATAGCGGCCTTGATACTGATGTCCGCCCGGCTCGCCCACGCCGATTAGGCCGCCGCCGCGCCCGACAAAGGCGCGAATGGCCGAGGAAACGCGCGCATCTTCCCATTCCGCGCCGCCGGTGTGGGCGGTGTCGCCGTCGCCGACATTGATAATGACATCCACGCCGTTTAACACATCGGGGTCATTGCGGATATCGTCAAAGGAGATGAAGCGCACATCAAACGGCGCGCCCGACAGCGCCTCGATAACGCCGAAATAGGAGTAATTCTGCTTTTGATAGAGCGCATGGTGAACCATGTGGCAGCCCCAAGCGCGCATCTTGCCCCAGCAGTTGAGCACCGCCACGGTTTTGACGCAGTAGGGCGTTGTGCCCTTGATATTGTCGTAAAGCTCGCGAAATTCGTTGCAGACGGATTCAACATAGTCTACAAACTCCGGGAACTGTATGGCAAGCTTCAAATACCCGCCGTAGCCGATGCGGTCAATGGGCTTGCGTAAGATTGCGCGGCGCGCCGTGACCCAGTTTTCCTTGGCCTCGCGGACGGGGTCGCCCCCCTCGTGGAAGGTGTCGGGGAAAAAGTAGGGCAGGAAGCGCCCCTCGGTGTACTTTACGCCCGGAATGTCGGAAATAAGGCGCAGAGTAGAGCCGTTGCCGACAGAGCCGACAACCGCATCCAGCCCGATAGACTTAAACTCTTCCAAGAAAGGCTCAGTGCCTATCCAGTGGTCACCGAGGAACATCATCGCTTCTTTGCCAAGCTCATGCGTTATGTCAACCATTTCTTTGGCGAGCTTCGCGACTTCGCGGCGCTGGAACGCCTGAAAGTCCTTAAACTCCTTGCTCGGCACGCGGTACTGGTTATTGTGATAGCCTTGATCCACTATAAACTCCGGGCGGAATTTATAGCCCACCTCGCGCTCAAACTGCTCCAAGATATAGGGCGAGACGGAAGCGGAGTAGCCGTACCAATCGACAAACTTTTCGCGCTTCAATTCATCGAAGATGAGCGTGAACTGGTGGAAGAACGTAGTATAGCGAATGACATTGACATACGGGTGCTCGGCAATGAACTTGCGCAAGCGCGCCATGGTAAACTCGTGCGTTTTCGGCTGGCGCACGTCAAAGGTGATTTGATGCTCAAAGTCCTTCCACTCGTTGGTGACGGCGTTATACATATGCACCGGGTCCCATATGAGATAGGCAAGGAAAGAAACCGTGTACTCATGATACGCCGTCGGCGCGTGGATAACCACCGCGCCCGAAGCGTCGTCATAGTCCCACGCATCGGGGGAAATCGGCTCGCCGAGCGTGCGATCCATGACTTCCCACCAGCGCTTTATATCATCGCGGGTGTTGACGAGCATAAGCTCCGGGGATATGCCCTGCATGAGCTTAATAGAGAGCGCGCCGTCCGTGGCCGTGTGAAAGCCCGTCATAATATAGCACTGCTGCACCTCTTCCGGGTGCGCCTTTGCCCAAGCGTTATCCTTACGCGTGGTGTAATAGGTGGAATAAATCTTTGCGTTTTGGCCTTGAAGCTCGGCGGGGAAATCCGTGCCGTCACAGTCGCGTATAGCGTCCGCGCCCCAGCGCTTCATAATCTCCAGCGTTTCGGGGACAACGTCCAAATCGGTGGGTATGGTTACGCGGCCAAAGGTCTTATCGTTCATAGCGAAAGTGTCTCCTTGAAGTGGGTATAATCAGTTTTTATACGATGCGTTGTACACAAGCAAGGCCGTCAAAAGGCAGACTATGCCCGCTATCATTATGCCAAGCCCCGCGAGCTTGCCCGTCATCTTCCAGCCGACTATCGTAAGCACGATACCCGCGATGAAGAAAAGCGCTATCAGCAAGCTTCTGAGCTTTTCGTGACTTTTCCAAAAATTCATCTTCTCACACTCCTTAGCCTTTCAGGCCGCCCACGGTCATGCCCTTGGTGAGGTTCTTCTGCACACAGCAGTAGAGAATCAGCGTCGGCAGCATGACAAGCACAAGCCCTGCGTACATAGGCCCATAGTTTGCCGCGGACTGCTGCGCCTGCATGAGGTTGAGAAGCCCGACAGGCAGCGTCTTTGTGCCGTTGGCAGAGGTCATGAGCGTCATGGAGATTATGTACTCATTCCAAAACGAGAGGAAGTTAAAGAGGATAACCGTGATGATAGAGGGCTTTGCCATGGGGAAGATAACCTGAATCATCGTGCGGAAATACCCCGCGCCGTCAATATAGGCGGCTTCCTCGTAGTCATGCGCGAGGGTGGAGAAATAGCTGCTCAAAAGGTAAATGGTAAAGGGAAGCGCAGTCGCGGCATACACCACGGCCAGCACGAAAAGGTTATTGAGCAAAAAGCCCGAGCCGAACACCTTTTTAAGCCACACATCCCCGTCACGCAGCATGAGGAAGATAGGCACGACAATGTAGTTGACGTTTATAAAAAGCCCTGCCATAAATGCGGCGCTGAAAAACTTCTGTCCCACGAACTTGAAGCGGGAAAGGCAGTACGCCGCCGGGAGCGCCACTATAAGCAGCAGCACCAGCGCCACCGCCGTGACGATAACGGAATTGAGCATATATTCGCCCATTTTCGCCGTTTCCCAAGCTTCAACGAAGTTTTGAAAGTAAAAGCCCTTGGGGAGATTCCACGGGTTTGCGTAAAACTCCGCATTCTGCTTGATAGAGGCCATGAACACCCACGCCACGGGGACAACTATCGTAACGGCAAGGGCAATGAGGACAAAGTAAATGAAAAACTTATATACGCGCTCGCCGGAGGAGCCGATTTTTTCTTTGTTCATGTTCGTCCCTCCTTAAAATTCAAGCGTTTCGCGCTCGGTGACTTTGTTGACAAGCGCGCTGAGCGCAAATGAGAACAGGAAGATAACCACGCCTATCGCCATGCAGTAGCCGTACAGGCCGTTGTTCTTTTGGCTGTACATATACCCCAGCACGACCTCGCTTGCCCCGTTCGGGCCGCCGCCGGTCATGGCCTTGACGAACAGGAACGCCATGTTGATGGTGGAAATGATGAAGAAAGTGAGCGTGGTGCGGATATTCGTCCAAATGAGGGGTATGGTGATTTGGAAAAACTGCGTGATGCGCCCCGCGCCGTCAAGGCCGGAGCTTTCGTAAAGCGACTGCGGCACGGCGGCCATGGAGGCCATATACATAACCATGTAGTAGCCTATCGCTTGCCACACCATGGCTATAATAATGCTCACCATAACCATTTTTTCGCCTTTCCAGAGGACAGCCTGCGTGGGGTGGGCGATAAAGTCAATAATGGAGTTGAGCATACCGTTTTCCGTTTGATATACGGCGGCAAAAATGCCGGAAATGACAACAACGGACAGAATGTTCGGGATATAGAACACTATGCGGAAGAAATTCTGCCCCTTGATTTTTTCTCGTGTTAAAATGCCCGCGAAAACGAGAGCCAAGCTCATCGTGATAACGGTGACGACAACAATCAGCAAAAGCGTATTTTGCATGGAGCGGATAAAGGCCGTGTCGTTAACAAGGGTGGTGAAGTTTTTGAAGCCGACAAAGGTTTCCTTGGCGGAAAACGCGCTGCGCTCATATAGCGACATACGAAATACATTAACAGTCGGCACGATCATAAATATAGTGAAGAGAATTACTGCCGGCGCGATACAGGTGGCAAGGAAAGCGCCGCGGCGCTTATCGCTTTTCATAGCTTAGATGCCACTCCTTTCTAATACACATAAGGAAAAGATGGCAGCGGCGGCTGCCGCTGCCATCTCGGAAAATCTTGCGATGGTTTTTACTGAATTATCAGCCCATGAGGTTGGCGCGCATCTGCTCGGAAGCGGAGATGATGTTGGCCTGGTAGTCCTCGATGGTGAGGGTGCCTTCAACGAGGGAGTTGATGGGATCGAAGAACACGGTGGTGGTGTCGATGCCGGGGATAGCCTCGAATGCAGCAAAGTTACCCATAGCAGCCTTTGCACCGTTGTCGTAGATGGAGTAGAACATCACGTTGTCGCCCTCAAGCATGGAAGCAACACCGTTGATGGGCTGGATTGCGCCGCCGGCGGCAAAGAGCTCTGCTGCCTTGTCGGAGTAGAGGAATGCGATGAACTGCTTGGCAGCGTCAACATTCTCTGCACCTGCGGGAATCCATGCCTGCTCGAACCAGCAGTAGGAGTAGCCTGCGCCGCCCGCTTCAACTGCGGGAAGAGCGGTCATGCCCCATGCGAAGTCGTTTTCAAGAGTGGCCTGTGCATCAGCCATTTCGCCGACGATCCAAGTGCCGTTGGGCATGAAGAGAGCATCATCGGTCATAACCATGAGCTGGTTTTTGGTGAAGTCCTGATTGTTGGCCTGTGCGGGGGTGGTGGGGTGGGTGTAGTCAGCGAGCTTGTCAAGGATAGCGAAGAGGGTCTGGCCGTTCTCGCTCTCCCAAACGCCTTCCTCATAGTGGGTGGCTGCCTCGAAGAACTC
>CAYRPD010000031.1:0-14726 GCA_964426095.1 uncultured Oscillospiraceae bacterium
TTATATTACTTTGCGTAATCCACGGCCTTGGTTTCGCGCAGAAGGTGAACCTTTATCTGACCGGGGTAGGTCAGCTCGTCCTCTATCTTCTTTGCGATGTCGCGGGCAAGGAGAACCATCTGATCCTCGCTAACATCCTCAGGCTTAACCATTATGCGGATTTCGCGCCCGGCTTGGATAGCGTAGGAGCTGGCAATGCCGGGAAAGCTCTTGGAGACTTCTTCAAGCTTTTCAAGGCGCTTGACGTAGTTTTCGATGTTCTCGCGGCGCGCGCCGGGGCGGGAAGCGGAAATCGCGTCCGCCGCCTGTACGAGACAGGCCACCACCGTGTGCGGCTCAACATCGCCGTGGTGCGCTTCGATAGCATGGATAACAGCTTCGTTTTCCTTGTACTTGCGCGCAATGTCCACGCCTATGGTAACGTGGCTGCCCTCAACCTCATGGTCGATGGCCTTGCCGATATCGTGCAGCAAGCCCGCGCGCTTGGCAGTCGCCACATCCACGCCCAGCTCTGCGGCCAAAAGCCCCGCAATGTGCGAAACCTCTATGGAGTGGTTGAGCACGTTCTGGCCGTAGCTCGTGCGGTATTTCATGCGGCCTAAGAGCTTGATAAGCTCGGGGTGCAGGCCGTGAATGTTAGTTTCAAACGCGGCGCGCTCGCCCTCGGCCTTGATAGTCGCGGCCACTTCACGCTGAGCCTTGGAAACCATTTCTTCAATGCGCGCCGGGTGGATACGCCCGTCCTGAATAAGCTTTTCAAGGGCAAGGCGCGCCGTCTCGCGGCGGACGGGATCGAAGCTGGAAACGGTGATAGCTTCGGGAGTGTCGTCAATGATAAGGTCGCAGCCGGTGAGTGTTTCTATCGAGCGGATGTTGCGCCCCTCGCGGCCTATGATGCGGCCTTTCATCTCGTCGTTGGGGAGGGGTACGACAGAGACGGTGATTTCACTTGCATGGTCTGCCGCACAGCGCTGAATCGCGGTTGCGATAATCTCTCTTGCGCGCTCGTCGGCCTCATCCTTGTACTGCGCTTCGACTTCTTTGATCTTCACGGCCATCTCGTGCGTCACCTCGTCGCGGACATTGGCGATAAGGTAAGCCTTGGCCTCTTCAATGGAAAAGCCGGAAATCTTTTCGAGCATTTCAAGCTGGCTCTTTTTCACCAGCGCGATTTCCTTTTGCTGCGCTTCCGCCGCGGCGATTTTGGTGTTGAGCGTCTCGCTCTTTTTCTCCACCGCGTCAACCTTGCGGTCAAGCGTTTCTTCCTTCTGCTGCAAGCGGCGCTCCTGCTTTTGCAGCTCGGCGCGGCGCGTCTTTTCCTCCCGCTCATACTCCGAGCGAGCCTTGTGTATTTCTTCCTTTGCCTCTACGAGAGCCTCTCTTTTCTTGCTCTCTGCACTTTTTATTGACTCATTTATTATACGTTTGGCTTCCTCTTCCGCGCCGGCAATCTCCCTCTCGGCGACCTGCTTGCGGTACACGATGCCCAGTATAAAACCTATAGCCGCACACACGACTAATATAACGATCCATAAAGGCGTTGGCATAGTAAGTAAACACACCTCCATTCTTTAAGAATTTTTTGGTGGTTTAACCGTATTTAGATTGTTATCTAAATAAAGACGGGCAATTTCATGCCCCGTCGGACTTGAAAAGTAATATTCCCGCGAAACGTCCCCAACGCTTCGCTGATATTAACTAAGTTATTTTAGCGCCTAAACGGTGTTATGTCAAGCAAAATGCAACTGATTTTTAAAATTTTTATGCCGTTCCCGCTTTGGCCTTGCCCGCGCGGCGGGCAAACGCCGCCGCAAGAAGCCGCTTTGCCGCAAGCGCTGCTACAAGGGTCACAAGCGGCACGGAAACATGAAATACGAAAACGCGATAGTGGATAAATACCACGCGGGTTCATTGAGCGAAAAATAAATGTCGTTAAGCGGAATCCAAGACTGCAACAGCGCCAAATTCGCCGCAAGCTTAAACGCCACAAGCTTTGCGGAAATGAGCTTGTGTACAGCGCCGTATATCTGCCCCGCCAGCGGGATAAGCAGCGCCGCAATGTGCAGGGGATAGAGCTTCATTATCTTGTCTCGCGAGTAGCCCACACAGCTTTTGAGCGTGACATTTTGCGTATCCAAGCGCCCAAAACTGTTATAGGCCGACAAAAACCCGCCCAGCATGAAAAACAACGCCAAGCTGATGTGCCCGAAGCCCACCAAGTGCATATGATACGCCAGCACGGCAAGGCACGCGAACGCCCTCACTGCGTCAAGAGAAGCCAATCTCGCCCGTTTCATTTCTTTCCCCCGAATTTGCATTTTCTTTCTATTATAATATAGCACACACAAGCACACCGCACAAGCGCCGCAGCCGCCGTGTCACATTTTAAACCTTACCAAAAATCTTGTATCATTTTATCATAATATCATGAATTCGTAAAGATTGCACAAGGGTGCTTGAATTTGCAGCTCCTTGCGGATATAATCATAGTACAGTATTACTACAGTCCTATCGTGGAGGTATGCTTTAATGAACGAAATCTACGTAACCGGCCACAGAAACCCGGACACCGACTCTATTGTCGCCGCGATGGCTTACGCCAAGCTCCGCAACGCCCTCGGCGACAGGCAATATACCGCCGTGCGCATAGGCGCGATAAACGACGAAACCCAACATATGCTCAACCATTTCGGCTTTGAAGCGCCGAAATTCGTGAAAAATATGCGCACGCAGGTGCGCGACCTGGAGTTTGACCGCCCGCCGGAGCTTAACAGCTCCGTCACGGTGGACTTGGCATGGCGCACGATGCGCGACGGCTCTATTGCCACGATGCCCATCGTCAACGAGGATGGGTCACTTTACGGTATGCTCTCCGCGGGTGACATTGCCACCTACGACATGGAGACGATTACAAGTAACTATGTCGATGAGCTGCCTATCTTCAACCTCATTTCCGTTTTGGAGGGCAGGCTCGTCAACGAGTGCGGCAATTTAGTCGATTCCGTGTCGGGCGATGTGGTTATCTCCCTGCCGCAGTCGTTTGAAGACCCTGCGCTCATCCACCCCGACACTATTCTCATCTGCGGCAACCAGCCGGAGATTATAGACAGTGCCTTGGAGCACGGCATAAAATGCCTCATCCTCTGCCAAACGGACATTCCGCAAGCCTTGGTTGACAGCCGCTGCCCCACCTGCATTATCTCCACCCCGCTCGATGCCCGGCAGGTTTCCCGCCTCATCTTCCAAGCCATACCCATAGCGCGCGTATGCAAAACGGTTTCCGACAGCGTTGTGTGCTTCCACCTTGACGATTACTTGGACGATGTCAAGGAAGAGCTTATGAAAAGCCGTTACCGCTGCTACCCCGTGCTTGACGAGGACGAACACGTTGTCGGCACGCTCTCCCGCTTCCACCTTTTAAATCCCCGCCGCAAGCAGGTGGTGCTCGTTGACCACAATGAGGCCTCACAGTCCGTAAGCGGGCTTGACCAGGTGGATATACTTGAAATCATCGACCATCACCGCCTTGCCGACATTCAGACGCGCCAGCCTATCTCCGTGCGCAATGAGCCTGTCGGCAGCACCAATACCATAATCGCCTCGATGTATCAAGACCACGGCGTTATGCCCTCGCCGCGTATGGCGGGGCTTATGGCGGCGGCGATACTTTCCGACACCGTGGTGTTCAAATCCCCCACGTGCACAAAGCGCGACATCGCCATGGCAGAGCGCTTGGCGCGCATCGCGAAAATCGACATTGACGAGCTTGGCAAGGAGCTTTATTCCGCGTCCGGCACGGACGACAAGCCCGTAGACGAGCTATTCAAAACCGACTATAAGCAGTTCCACATTGCCGACAAAAACCTCGGCGTGAGCCAAATCACCTGCGTGGACTCCGCGCATCTGCTCTCGCGCAAGGAAGAGTTTCTCGCGATGATGACGCGGCTTAAAAAGGACGCGGAGTTTGACACGGTTATCTTGATGATTACGGACGTTTTGCTGGAAGGCTCGCACCTATTGTATGTCGGCTCGGATGAAGAAATCCAGCAGGCATTCAACACCGTGCCCAGGGATAACTGCGTGTTCCTCCCGCGCGTGATGAGCCGCAAAAAGCAGGTTATCCCCATGCTGACGGCTTTGTGGGGCTGAGAAATGAAGTTTACGAAAATGCACGGCGCGGGGAATGATTTCATCATCGTGGATAACCTTTCCCTCGCGCTTGATAAAGCGGCGCTCTCGGCTTTGGCCGCAAAGCTCTGCTCCCGCCGCACGGGTGTCGGGGCGGACGGCCTTATGGCCGTCATTCCCGCCGCCGACCCCACTGCCGACTACGGTATGCTCTTTTTCAACGCCGACGGCAGCGAGGGCGAAATGTGCGGCAACGGCGCGCGGTGCATCGCGCGCTACGGGCATGACGCGAAGCTTGCCGGGGACGCACAGCGCATCGAAACCATCTCCGGCACGGTTACGGGGCAACGCATTACGCCCACGCTCTACCGCGTCCGGCTCAATGACCCCACGCTTGTCGAGCTACACCGCGAGGTGCACGCCTTGGGGCGCACTTACGACTGCGCATATATAGAGCTTGGCTCGCCGGGGCTTCCCCACGCGGTGCTGGTGCTGGATGAGGATGAAGCTCGCGATGAAGCGCATTTGCGCGCGCTCGGCAAGGCGCTGAGATACGCCGAGGAATTTCCGCGCGGCGCGAATGTCACGCTCATCACCGCGCTTGCCCCTCGCGCGCTCACCGCCGTGACGTATGAGCGCGGCGTGGAGGATTTCACCCTCGCCTGCGGCACGGGCTGCGGCGCGTCAGTCGCGGCGCTTACGCTGCGCGGCGCGCTGGATGGCAGCGGAACGGCGGACATCAAAATGCCGGGCGGCACGCTATCCGTTACCCTTACCCCGGACTTTGCCGCCGAAACCGCGCGCGATATTTTCCTCACAGGCCCCACCGCCGTGGTGTTCACGGGGGAGACGGCGGAGATATAGTTAAAAAACGCACTTCGGGCGCGTCCTGTCGGACGCGCCCGATTCTTATACATTATAACAGTATGTCGCGCTCAAATAATATCGCGGTCGTATTCTCTGGAGCAGATGATGTTCAAATTCCCGTTGCGGCAGCGGATAGCGTCTATAAACTCCTTTGTCACATCGCCGGATTTGAAGCTGATGTGGTAGGTCAGCTCGTAGAGCGTGCCCATGTTGGTTGTCCTTACGCGCACAAGCTCGTGCGAGCGGGTGTACTCGGCAAAGAGGTCGTCAAAAAGCCCGTCATAGTCGAGGTTTTCGGGTATGGTTATCTTCAAGGTGCGTGTGCCGCCGTGCTCGCAAAAATGCGTAGCCGTGAGGATAAGGAGCGCAACGGCGAATATCACGAAGAACACCGCCGCAAGCCCCACGAACCCCATGCCGCAGGCAAGCCCCAGCGCCACGGAGAAGAAAAGCCCCGTAATCTCCCGCGCCGTACCGGGGGCAGAGCGAAAGCGCACCAGCGCAAACGTACCCGCCACGGCAAGCCCCGCGCCCATATTGCCGTTGACCATCATTATCACCATTGCCACCACGCACGGCAGCAAGGCCAGCGCCACGGCAAGAGAGCCGGAATGGCTGTTTTTATAGGTAAACACAACGGCGGCCAAAACGCCCAGCACGAGCGAGACAACCATGCACACCAAAAATTGCGTTAAGGTTATGGGCGAGGTAAGTATACTGCTAAACACCTGATATCACTCCATATAATAAATTAGTCTTGTAGCATTCGCCGTATTTGGAGAACCCGCGCGGGAAAAGCCCCTCATCGCTGAGCATTCTCGCCAGCCACAGCGGCGCGCTCTCCGGCATTTTTATCTCCATCAGCACATACCCCGGCGGCAAAAGCTCCTCGCCGTGGCTGCCGGCGGTCAGCGTCAAATCCGTGTCGCGCCAGCGTATGCTTTTGTCAAAGGTGATTCTAAGCTCGCTTTTGTCCCGTGCGCGGTAGGCTTCGCGGTCGGCGGCGATAAAAACGCGCTCTTTCACGTCGTTATGTGCTAAAAACCATTCAAGCTCCCTGTACATCTGCCCCTCGCGCGCGATTGTGCGCTCCCCCGCGAGATAGCGGCGCGCCTCGTCCGCCGTCATCATCACCCGGCGCTTATAAACAAGCCCTTTGAACTTGCGTTTAAGCTCTACAAACACCGTGCCGTTCTCGTCCGGGACATTGTACGCGCGCAGCCGAAGCTTTTCCTTGTACACGGGCGCGTCTATCGACCGGCGGATAAACTCAAAATCGTCCGTATCGTAGTAAACCGAGCACACCGTGCTTTCAAAAAACTCGTCCGGCTCTATGTACTCGTCCAAGTGCGCGCGTATGCGCGCATACTCATCGGGCGCGAGCAGATATTTCTTTTCGTAGCGCTTAAAGGTCAGCTTTGTTTCGTTCATTCTCGCTCCCTGTCCGCGCGCGGGTCATTTGTTGAAGTATTTTTGCATTTCCTCCGCGCTCAGCTTCATGAGTTTGCCTATTGCCTGTATGCTCCGCCCGCTCCAGTCGCGCTCGGTTATGTTCGCGCGCACATCGTCCACGGCGCGCGCCCACTGTGCTTTTGTAGTCGTTATGCGCACGGCACTGTCGCGCTCAACCTCGCTTTCTATAAGCCCGGCAAGGCGCACCGTCTCCGCGTCCACGTTCTCGTTTGAAAGCGTGGTGGAGAGCACTTCGCCCGCACGGGTGAGGAACTTCTCGCGAAAGTCGGGGTTATTGACAAGCTGGGTTATGAATACGGCGCACTGCGTGCTCTCCGGCTTGAGGACATTGGTGAATATGCTCCCGCTCTCGGTCAGGGTAGCGTCCATATCGTAGAGCATTAAGCGCCATTTCCCGTCCCCCTCGGTTGAGCGGGCGAATCTGATGTTGCCGGAGGCAATGTCGGTGTTGGCCGAATAGCCCTCTATTATCATCCAGTCTATAAGGCTGTCGATATCCAAAACCTCGCAGAACTCGGCGTAGGCCGTCGGCGTGGTGAGGTCGTTGTTCATGGCAAAGCGTATCACGCTCTCGTAAAATTCGCTCCCCGGCTTGACCGGCGCTTTTACAACGCTCACGCTCTCCTTCGTCACGCCCATAAGCGCGGCATAATGCGCTTCGTTCACCTTTTCCATGAGCGCATATATCCCGTTATACTCACCGTTTATGTACAGCACGCAGTATTCGCTTCTCTGCGTGGGGACATTGTCCGAAAACTGCAAGCACAGGTTTTCCAAAAGCTCGCTTCGTATAATGCTTCGGGTCTGATCCTGTCCCGCGCGCAGCACGAACGACTTAAACTCCGTCACGCCCCCTCCGAACACGTCATACTTCACCTTGTCCTCGCCGTAGCGCGAGCGGAAATGTATCCCCATGTTCTTTTTGGGAAGAGCGAGGCTCGTCTCCCCGTGCATATCCACGCCGCAGGGAGCGGAGAACCCGCCGTCCGCCGTATAGTACGCGATATGCCCGCCGACTTCCGTGCCCTTGCGCCCGGCGGCGTACATCCTTTGCAGCTCCTCCGGGTCGTCCCCAACAAGGCTGACAACGGGGAGCGAGTGGTTTTCGTTTATTATAAAGGTAAAGGTTTCAACCTCGCTCGGCAGTGCGCCGGGAGCAACGGCAACGGCGCGCACAACCGTGGTTTTGTCAAGGCTTATCAACCCGGTATATAGGGTGCTGCTCTCGGTCGGGCGGGTGCTGTCGAGCGTATAGTAGATTGCGGTATCGGCGCTTTCGCTCACAAGCTCCAAGGCAACAGAGGCCGCGTCATTATAAACCCCGTCCGGCACAACGCATTCGGGAGCCGCCGTCACATACCGCGCGCCGCCCGTCTTTTCCTGCCGAGGCTGAGGCGCGGCAAAGTAAAACCAGCCGCCCTCGCCCGCCATGCGCCCCATGCTGCCCCCGGCGGGGATATCATGGAGATAGGCGTAATCCGTAATCTCGCCCGCAGCGTTTGAAATGTACAGACGCTCGGCCGAGGCGCTGAGGTCAAAGGGCGCGCGGTAATACCCCTCGTCCGCCTCGCCATCGGAGGATGAGCAGATTATAATCACGCTCTCGCCCGGGGCAAGCATTTCATCGGGAAAAGCCCACATTTTGAGTATATCATCATCGTCCGATAGGTAATAATCGCCCAGCGCTATCGCCGTGTCGGCCGTGTTTTTTATCTCCACCCAGTCGCACAGCCCAAGCTCGCTTTGTTCAAGCGTCCCGGCGTTCGCCGTCACGGCTTCGACTATTTCAAGCCCGGCCTTGCGCGTTAAGCTCTCCTGCCGTGCGGCGTACCCGGCCATGGAGTTTTCATATCCGGGCGTGGCAAAGCGCGTTTTCTCCCATTCGCCCGCCGCGTTTAGCGCAAGAGCCGTATCGGCCTTGTCGCTTGTGCACTCCGCCGTGTCGGCAATTGCGCCTGTTAAATCGCGAAGATACACGATTTCATCAAGCGAGAGGGAAAAGCCCGCGTGTGCGCCCTCGTCCCCGCCGTCGGCGTAAATCACGGCGTATTCACCCGCAGAGAGGGTGATATCGGGAAGCTCCCACCCGTCCTTATCCTCGCCGTCACTGAGCGTGAAGTCTTTAAGGGAAATCGGCTCGGAAGATGCGTTTTTAAGCTCTATCCAGTCCGGGAATGCGCCGTTTTCATCTTCTAGCGTTGCCCGGTTTTTCACCATAAGCTCATTTATTATAAGCTTGCCCGTGTATTCGCTCGCTGTGCCGGGTGCGCTGATTGCACTCTCGGCGGTCGCGGTTTGCGCCGCGCTCTCCGCCGGGGCAACTTCGCCGCTTGCGCACGCGGCCAGCCACAGCGCGCAAAGCCCCGTCAGCGCCGAAACGCACAGGCGTTTTCTTCTTTTTGCAGTGTCGGTGTATTTTTTCATACGCCGCTCCCGTGTATAAATAAGTATATAATCAATGTATTATACAATTTTCCCGCTCTTCCGTCAAGCTTTGTAAATCGGTATTCTAAAAGGCGAGAGCGACAGGGGAGAATACCCCCTGCCGCCCGAACACGCACGATAAAATGATGAGTGCGCGGCAAAAGCCGCGCACTTTTAAAGATTTATCTATTCTTCATAACATTTTTCATTCTCAAACCGTGGTCGAGAATGCGCTTGCGCAGTCTAAGCGATTTCGGCGTGACTTCCAAAAGCTCATCGTCCGCGAGGAACTCCAAGCACTGCTCCAAGCTGAGCTGACGCGCCGGAACGAGCCTCAACGCCTCGTCCGAGCCGGAAGCGCGGGTGTTGGTGAGGTGCTTGGTGCGGCAAACGTTAACCGGCACATCATCGCTCTTCGGGCACACGCCCACCACCATGCCGCCGTACACCTTCGTGCCGGGGGTGATGAACATCGCGCCGCGCTCCTGCGCGTTCCAAATGCCGTAGGCCACGGCTTCGCCCGTCTCCCACGCAATAAGAGAGCCTGTGCCGCGGCGGCTGATATCGCCCTTGAACGGCTCGTAGCGCTCAAACACGCTCGCGAGGATACCCTCGCCCTTGGTGTCGGTCAAAAATTCGTTTCTGTAGCCGAACAGCCCGCGGCTCGGCACAAGGAACTCAAGCTTCACGCGATTGCCCACGGGGGTCATCTCCAAAAATTCGCCCTTGCGCGCGCCGAGCTTTTCCATAACAGCGCCCATAAACTCGCTCGGCACATCCACCACAACGCGCTCGATAGGCTCGCAGGATTTGCCGTCTATCTCGCGGAACAGTACGCGCGGGGGGGACACTTGAAATTCGTAGCCCTCGCGGCGCATGGTTTCGATGAGTATGGAAAGGCTCATTTCGCCGCGCCCGGCAACGTTGAAGCTGTCGGTGCTGTTTTCCACGTCCGTGACGCGCAGGGAAACATCCTTGAGCGTTTCGCGCATAAGGCGGTCGCGAATTTGGCGGGAAGTGACGAACTTGCCCTCACGCCCGGCAAAGGGGCTGTCGTTGACGGAGAAGGTCATCTCCAAGGTCGGCGCGCCTATCTTCACGAACGGCAGCGGCTCTGCCGCGCCCTTGGCACAAATCGTGTCGCCGATGGTGACATCGCCGATGCCGCTCATGGCGATGATGTTGCCCGCGCCCACCTCGGTCACGGGGACGCGATTGAGCCCGTCAAACTCGTAGAGCGAGACGGCCTTGGCCTTTACTGAGGTCTTGTCAGTGTCGTGGTAGTTGCAGACTTCTATTTCGTCATTCTGCTTTATTCTGCCGCGCTCAATACGCCCTATGGCAATGCGCCCTACGTATTCGTTGTAGTCCACACTGCTTACAAGCATTTGGAACGGCGCGTCCTCGTTCATTTCGGGGGCGGGGATATAGTCGATAATCGTTTTGAAAAGCGGCTCTAAATCCGTGCCGACAACATCGGGGGAGTAGCTGGCCGTGCCCTGTCTGCCGGAGCAGAAGAGCATAGGGGAGTCAAGCTGCTCGTCGGTAGCGTTCAAGTCCATAAGCAGCTCCAAAACCTCGTCTATAACCTCGTGTATGCGCTGGTCGGGGCGGTCAATCTTGTTGACAACGACTATCACGCGGTGCCCAAGCTCCAGCGCGCGGCTTAAAACAAAGCGCGTCTGCGGCATAGGCCCTTCCGCCGCGTCAACAAGCAGAATAACGCCGTTAACCATCTTCAAAATGCGCTCCACCTCGCCGCCGAAGTCGGCGTGACCCGGGGTATCGACAATATTAATCTTCGTATCGCCGTACCACACTGCGGTGTTCTTTGCCATAATGGTTATGCCGCGCTCGCGTTCAAGGTCGTTGGAGTCCATCACGCGGTCCACTATCTCTTGGTTTTCGCGGTAAACGCCCGACTGCTTCAAAAGCTCGTCAACGAGGGTTGTTTTGCCGTGGTCAACGTGGGCGATTATTGCAACGTTTCTAAGATTACTCATATAAGCTATGCTCCCTTGCGCTCGTGCCGCGCTCATTGCCGCACGAAAAAAGAATGTATAATTGGATTTTCAACACAAAATTGAATTTTATCACCCTCCGCGCGAAATTGCAATACAAAATACGCGGTTTTTGCCTCTTTTTGCGTTCTTTTTCGGCTTCGCGTCAAAGAGAGCCTGACATTACGCTCTCGGCGTACTCCACCACGGAGTAATCCGGCACAAAGCCGGGCAGAACGCGCGCAAGCTCCGCCATGCGCTCGCGCAGACGCGCGCACTCTTTTTCCAGCGCCGCTTTCTCAACGCGCTTCGGCGCATTACCCGCAAAGCGCTCGAAATTCCCGCTCACTATCTCCCTTAGACGCTCTCCCTCCAGCGCAAGCGGACGCATAATAAAGCTCGGCCTTTTAATGAGAAAATGCCCGTCCGAGGAAATCTCCCGCTCCCGCTCCTGCGTAAGAAAGCTCATCACAATTTCCCCTCTGCGCTTATTTTCCTCGCGGTCAAGCTCCTTTTCCTCGCCCATGAGCACGCACCGCCCGCCTATATCCGTGCCGTACATTATCCTGTCGTGCCGCCGCTCGAAAAACTCTTTTGCCGCGCCGATGTTGCGCGAAAGATTCTCGTAAAGCTCTATTCCCGGCGTAATATCCACGCGCACGTTCTCGTATCTGTCCATTATCGCGTCAAGCCGTTCAAGCTGCGCCGACATGAAGAAAAAGTGCGCAAAGCATATGTTCAGCCTCGGATGCCGCTTAAGCACATTCAAAACCTCGGCATACTGCGCCTCGTTATTCACATAGCTTTCATCGTAAAGCCAGCCCTGCTGCACGGCAAACGCCGGGGCGTTGGCCGCATCCCAAAAGTTCTCGGGGTCGTTTACGTGCCAGAGTATCGGCGTTTGCGCCGCCTCTGCCCATTCCCAAAACGCATCCCACACAGGCGCATCGAACGCCGGCACGGGGTATTTCTTGCGCATCTGCGGCTTGCCCTCAAGCATTTTTATCCCGTCACAGCCCATTTTCATAAGCGCCGCGCCGTATTCGGCCATGTGCGCGCCGAGCGTGGCGGCATGAAGATAGTATTCGCTCACATCCGGGCAGCCGAACGCATACACGCGCCCCGGGTACAGCATTTTCAGCGCCAACGCCGTCGGCGTGAGCGTAATTGCGCGTGAATGCGCCACGGCGTTTATGTTCAGCACATCCGCCGCGCTCAACGCATCGGGCACAGCGGTGGTGTAATCCAGCAGTGCGCGTGCGTCAAACTGCGCGGCGCAGTGAACGTGAGCATCTATAACCTTTATTCCGTTTATCATGTGTTTTTACCTCCCGTCTGCCGTAAACAAATATACCACAGTTGAAAAGTCCGTGCAATCGTGGTATTATTCTTTCACCGAATATTATAATAATGAGAGAGATAACCATGTCCGACAGCTTTTTTGCTTACATTTCCCGTATGCGCTATATAGGCCGCTGGAGCTTGATGCGCAACGCCCTGCCCGAAAATGTCTCCGAGCACACCCATATGTGCGCGGTCATCGCCCACGCCTTGGCCGTGATACGCCGCGATGTGTTCGCTGTTCCCTGCGACCCGAACGAGTACGCCGCCGCCGCTTTGTATCACGACAGCTCCGAGATTTTGACCGGGGATCTTCCCACCCCGATAAAGTACCACAATGCACTCATACGCGATGCGTATAAAGAGGTTGAAAACCTCGCCTGCGCAAAGCTTTTGGATACGCTGCCCGAGGCTCTCCGCCCGGCCTACGCCCCGCTTTTGACCGGGGAAACGGCGGAGCGCACGCATGATTTAGTCAAGGCGGCCGACAAGCTTTCCGCGCTCATAAAGTGCATTGAGGAGCGCCGCGCCGGTAACGACGAATTTATTTCTGCCGAGCGGCAGACCCGCGCCGTGCTTGACGCAAGCCCCCTGCCGGAAGTGAAGTATTTTATGGAGCATTTCATCCCCGCCTTTGAGCTTACGCTCGATGAGCTGGGCACTTTGCAGGAGGACGCACATGGAGAAAACTAAGCTTGACAGAATAAACGAGCTTGCCCGCATCGCGAAGCTCCGCGAGCTTACCGCAGAGGAGATTAGCGAGCGCGATGTTTTGCGCAAGGAGTATATCGCCGAATGGCGTGAGGGGGCAAAGCAGGTGCTGGATAACACCTATATCGTCACGCCCGACGGCAAAAAGCACAAGCTTCAAAGAAAGCCCGGCAAATAATCTTCTCGTTGCACTATGCGCGGTTGACAAAGTCGCGTTTGTCGCGTAATATAATACGCGGAGATAATCCGCTCGAATGAAAGTTGAGGTGACAGCGAAATGAAGTGCAAGGCGTGTTGTTGTATATGTGCACGATGTCGCTGTCGCTGTATGCGGCGGGGAGTGTGACTTCCCGCGCGGATTATAAAGGGCGACGGCGTGTGCCGTCGCCCTTTTGCGACTAAAAAACTTATAATTCGAGGTTATAATATATGCTTTTTGAAGATTTGCGAGAGACAATCGCGGCCTATATGGCGCGCGACCCCGCCGCGCGCAGCGCGATGGAGGTCTACCTGCTCTACCCCGGCCTCAAGGCCACGCGCAGCCATCGCCGCGCCCATTGGTTTTATTGCCACAACATGAAGTTCATTGCCCGCCTCATCTCACAGGCGAGCCGCCGCCGCACCGGCATCGAAATCCACCCCGGCGCGAAAATCGGCAAACGCCTCGTCATTGACCACGGCATGGGCATCGTCATCGGCGAGACGGCGGAGATTGGGGACGACTGCCTGCTCTACCACGGCGTGACGCTCGGCGGCACGGGCAAGGACAGCGGCAAGCGCCACCCCACCATCGGCAACAATGTCCTCATCGGCACGGGTGCAAAGGTGCTCGGGCCTTTCACCGTGGGCGATAACAGCCGCATTGCGGCAAACTCCGTTGTCTTGGGCGAGGTCCCGCCCAACAGCACCGCCGTCGGCATTCCCGCGCGCATCGTGCGCATTGACGGGCAAAAGGTGGACTATGCCACCGAGGTTGACCAGGTCAGCGTCCGCGACCCGATGGCCGACGAGCTTGCGGCTATCAAAGCCAGGCTTGACGCGCTGGAAAAAGAAAAGAATACTTGATTTTTACGCACACGCCGCCTAATTCGCGGCGTGTTTTTTGTTGAACTAATCCCCTGCCCCTGTTATAATGGAAAAAACGTTGATTTATAAGGAAGCTTATAATATGGAAACTGTTGTTGTAATCGGCGGCGGCGCATCGGGCATGACGGCGGCGCTCACGGCGCGCGAGAGTAATCGCCGCGTCATTCTCTTGGAGCGGCAAAGCCGCGTCGGACGCAAGCTCCTTGCCACGGGCAACGGCCGCTGTAACCTCACCAACATAAACGCAACCCTTGAAAACTACCACGGCGAAAACCCCGACTTTGCCGCGCCCGCTCTCTCCCGCTTTACGCCGGAGGATACCCTCGCTTTCTTCCGCAAGCTCGGCTTAGTCACCGTGACGGAGTACGGCGGGCGCGTTTACCCCCTTTCAAACTCGGCCAACAGCGTGGTGGATGTGCTGCGCTTTGCCTTAGAGCAGGCGGGGGTTGAGGTGCGCTGCGGCTGCCCCGCGCGTGAGCTTTTGCGCGCCAAAAACGGGTACATCGTCAAAACGGACGCTGAGGACATTGCGACCGATTACGTCATTGTCGCCTGCGGTGGTGCGGCGGGAGCGAAGCTCGGCGGAGTTACGGACGGGTATGAGCTATTAAAGCCGCTCGGCCATAAGCGCACAAAGCTTTATCCCGCCCTCGTCCAGCTCATCACGGCCGGGGACTATCCGCGCGCATTAAAGGG
>CAYRPD010000032.1:0-6141 GCA_964426095.1 uncultured Oscillospiraceae bacterium
CCCCGGGGGTTACTATTATATTATCTTGAATTTTCAGCAGCAGCCGGGCTTGCCGAGCATACGGAACATATTCTTCTTGTATGCTTCCACACCGGGCTGGTTAAACGGGTTCACCCCGGACATATAGCCGGAGATTGCACAAGCCATTTCAAAGAAGCACACGAGCGAGGCAAAGCCCTCTTCATCGCGCTTATCCACTTCAATAAGAATGTTCGGCACGCCGCCGGAGATATGCGCTTCCTTTACGGCCTCGGCCACGGTGGCGCTGATATCGGTCAGGTCGCGCCCGGCGAGGTAGTTAAGGCCGTCCGCGTCCGCCTCTTCAAAGGGGACGGCGTAGGAATTATGAGAGCGCTTGAAGCGCACAACGGTTTCCATCATGGCGCGCGGGCCATCCTGAATGTACTGCCCCATAGAGTGCAGGTCGGCGGTGTATTCCACGGAAGCGGGGAAGATGCCTATGCCGTTTTTGCCCTCGCTCTCGCCGAAAAGCTGTTTCCACCACTCGGCCATGAAACGGAAGCTCGGCTCATAGCAGGCGAACACTTCGATGTTGTGCCCATTCTTATAAAGGCGCTGGCGCGCGGCGGCGTACTGCCACGCGGGGTTATCTATGCCGCGGTCATCGAGCTTTGAAAACTCGCAAATTGCCGTGTCGATAATCTTGCGCACGTCTATCCCGGCCACGGCCATCGGCAGCAGACCCACGGCGGAAAGCACGCTGTAGCGCCCGCCGACATCGTCGGGAACGACAAAGGTTTCCCAGCCGAACTCATCGCCCAGCTCTTTCAAAACGCCCTTGTGCGCGTCGGTGGTTTCAAAAATATGCTCGTTTGCCTTGTCGCCGTATTTGGCTTGCAAAAGCTCGCGGAAAATGCGGAATGCGATAGCCGGTTCAAGCGTCGTGCCGGACTTGGAAATCACGTTCACGTCAAAATCAACATCGCCCAAAAGCTCAATGGTGTTGCAAAGCGCGTCGGCGGAAATGCCGTTGCCGACGAAGAAAATGCGCGGGTCATCCTTGCCGGGAATGGGCTTGAGAAGCTCAATCGCGCCGCGCGCGCCGAGGTAAGAGCCACCTATGCCGATAACCACAAGCGCCTTCGAGCGGGAGCGAATCTTCTCAGCAGTGGCGATAATCTTATTAAGCTCATAATCCTTTATGCGCCGGGGCAGATCCAGCCAGCCGGTGAACTCGCTGCCGGGGCCGGATTTATTGAGAAGCGTTTCATATGCCTTTTCTGCGGCTTCATAATCCGGGCCGTTGCCCAAAAACCCGACTGCGCCGGATAAATCGACTTTAACCATGTTACTGTCTCCTTTTATCTTCAAGAGATTGTTTAAATTTCTACACATGGCCTATTATATACGATTTTCCGCTTATTTCAACAGGCAATTGCGGCAAAACGGGTGTGCAAAATGACGAATTTATATCGCACGGCGCTCTTTTGCCTACAGGCCGAGCATCCGCCCGCCGATGAGCGTGAACATTCCGAGGTAGCCGAGCCTATCCGCGTCCGCTCCCGCGAGTATCGGCACGGACGCTATCACCTTTTCCTCGTTTTTCACCGTCAGCGTGCCGAGCCTATCCCCGCGCTTTACGGGGGCAGAAATGGATTCAAGCATATCCAAGGCGTATTCGGCCTTGCCGCCGCCCCTCTCGGTGAGGGCGTATTCCGCCCCACCGAACACCGCCGGCACGAACTCCCGCCGCCCCAGCTCCACGCGCACCTCCGGCAAGGCCACATCACCGCGAAGCGAAAGGAGCGTGTAGTTAGCAAAGGCGAAATCCAGCATGGCCGCCGCGTCCGCGTTGCGCTTCTCCGCGCTCTCCGCGCCCATCACCACCGCGATGTATTCCACCCCGTCCCTTTTCGCCGTGGCGGAAAGGCAGTATTTAGCTTGCTCCGTGTACCCGGTTTTAAGCCCGGTACAGCCGGAGTAGGAATACACCAAGCGGTTTGTGTTACTGAGACCAAAGTCGCCATTTCGTATAGTGTCCATCCATATGGTGGTGTAGTCCTTTATAAATTCGTGCTTTAACAGCTCCCGGCTCATTACGGCCACATCGTAGGCGCTGGTGTAGTGGTTATCATCGTCAAATAGCCCCGTGCAGTTATTAAAATGCGTGTCGCGCAGCCGAAGCGCCTCGGCGCGCTCGTTCATGCGGTGTACAAACGCTTCCTCGCTCCCGCTTATGTGCTCGGCCATTGCCACGGCGCAGTCGTTAGCTGACACTACCGCGATGCATTTGAGCATTTCCGCCACGCTCATTTGCTCCCCCTCGGCAAGATACACGCAGCTCCCGCCGAAGCTCGCTGCCCGCGCGCTCGCCGTTACGGTGTCCGTGAGCGCGATGCGCCCCGTTGAAATATCCTCTGCAATCAAAAGCAGCGTCATCACCTTGGTCACGCTCGCCGGGGCGCGGCGCGTGTGCGCGTTCTTTTCGTAGATTATTTCCCCCGTTCGGCTTTCCATAAGCACCGCTTCCGGCGCGCCCACGCTCGGCACAGCGCCGGAATTAAGCCCTGCGGCGTGAGCCGCGCCCGGCACGGCGGCGAAGAGAACGCACATCGCCGCAAACATTATTATAAATCGTTTCACTTGCCCATACCTCGTTTTAGAATGATACTTGTTTGAATTTATGCGTCAAAAGGTTACAACATGAGCCGGTTTACAAAATCATACCGATTTCGACATAAGCAAATGAATATATGAATAATCCGTAAAAGCTTAATTACGGCATTTCAATAGGTTTTCAACATTTTCAACAGGGTTTTCAACAGCATATTGTGAATATCTCGGCATAAAATCCGCATATTCAGTTGACATAACGCCAATTATTTTTTGTTTCTTATTATTACGGAGAAAATGCAATAAGTTTACAAGCGGTAAATGCGCGGCGGGTAATTGAGAAGATAACTCTTTTAATATCTTCTCGGCGAAATTGTTTGTTGACTGTCACGGCGGCGAATAGTAAAATAACCGTATATGAAATTAACACGATAAACGCACATATTGTAATAACAACGCGCGAAAGGAGAACACGGCATGAAGCGTTCTTTCAGGTGGGACAAAAAGTATTTATACTGGGGCATAACGGCGTTTTGCGTAATCGCGTGCGCGATAGTGTTTTACATGGCGCTCAACTACATTTCCCTTGTGGGGCAGGGGTTAAAAACGCTTTTGAATATATTAAGCCCGTTTTTGTGGGGGCTTGTGATAACCTACCTCATGCTGCCGTGTATGTCGGCGCTGGAGAGGGGAGTGTTCACTCCGCTTTGCGCCAAGCTTTATAAGAATAACGCCAAAAATGACGGGAGAAAGCTTGCCCGCGCGCTGAGCGTGCTCATAACGGAGATTTTGCTGCTCATCATCTTAGCGGCCTTGGTGTATCTCATCATTCCGCAGCTCTACCAAAGCATAGAGACCATGGTGAAAAACAGCAACACTTATATAAATAACACCATGAACGCCGTTGAGCGCCTTTTGAGCGATTACCCGGAGCTTGAAGGGTACGCGCTGAGCGCCTTAGGCTCTGTTAACGACAGTCTTATAACCTGGCTTCAGTCCGAGGTGCTGCCGGAGCTGGGGAGCTTGCTTGCAAACGTGACGACGGGGGTTTATTACTTCGTTATGGCGGTGTATAACCTCATCATCGGCATAATCGTGTCCGTTTACATCCTTGCAAATCACGAGGTGTTTTCCGCAAACTCCATGCGCTGGCTCTATAGCATCTTCTCCGTGGAAACCGCGCAGAGAATCCGCCGCGCCCTTGCCTTTACCGACAAAACCTTTTCCGGCTTTATAAACGGCAAGCTCTTGGATTCGGCCATAATCGGGCTTATTTGCTACATCGGGTGCGCGCTTTTGGATATGCCGTACTCGCTCTTGGTGAGCGTTATCGTGGGCGTGACGAATGTTATCCCGTTTTTCGGGCCGTTCATCGGCGCTGTGCCGAGCGCGCTTATAATCTTGCTCGTAGACCCCTTGAAGTGCCTTATCTTCGTTGTTTTCATTATCATTTTGCAGCAGCTTGACGGCAATATTATAGGCCCGAAAATCCTCGGCAGCTCAATCGGCATAAACGGCTTTTGGGTCATGTTCTCCATTATCCTCGGCGGCGGGCTGTTCGGCTTCTGGGGAATGCTGCTGGGCGTGCCGGTGTTCGTGGTGATTTATACTGCGATAAATGCGCTCATCGACAAAAAGCTTAAAAAAAGCGATCTCCCGTGGGAGACCGCAGATTATATAGGTGTTGATTATATCGACCCCGTCACCTATGAGCCGGTGATGAAAGAAAAGACCGCGAGCGAGGACGAGGAGTAATTTACTCAGCGGTGTGCAAGCGTGTCGTGCGCTTTGGTGAGCGCGGCACACAGCGCCGTTATATCCTCTTCGGTAGTAAAGCGGGACAGACCTATGCGCAGTGCGCCGTCTATCGTGCGCGCGGGCATACCGATGGCCTCTAAAACGTGGCTTCTCGCGCCTTTTTTGCAAGCGGAGCTTTTTGAAACGTAGACTTCTTCCGCTTCCAGCGCGTTCATCAAAACCTCGCTTCGCCAGCCGGGCAGAGAAATGCTGAGTATATGCGGGGCGGGCGTATCAAGATACGTAAGCTCCGGGATAGTTTCGGATAGGCGCGCTATAATCGCTGCCTTTTGCGCGGCCATGCGCGCAGCGCTCTCCGGCATTGCCTTTGCCGCCGCTTCCGCCGCCGCGCCGAACGCGGCTATTGCGGGCATGGCTTCCGTACCCGCGCGGCGGGCGTTCTCCTGCGCGCCGCCTAAGATGTAAGGCTTCAGGCGCAAGCCGGATTTTATGTACAGCGCGCCGATGCCCTTGGGCGCGTGTATCTTGTGCCCGCTTATGCTTATCATGTCCGCGCCGAGTGAGCGCGGCGTGAAAGGGATTTTCATAAATGCCTGTACAGCGTCCGTGTGCAAAAGCGCCTTTGAACCGCGCTCGCGCAGTGCGCGCGATATGGCGGCAATGTCCGTAACCGCGCCCGTTTCGTTGTTGACGAGCATTAAGGAGACAAGCACCGTGTCCTCGCGCAACGCGTTTATAACATCCTCTGTGCGTATTTTACCCGTTTTGTCCGGCACAAGGCGCGTAACCTCGTACCCCTGTATTTGAAGCGCATCGAGCGCTTTTCTAACAGCGTCATGCTCCACAACGGAGGATATAACGTGCTTTCCGTGTCGGCGCATACTCTCCGCGCCGGATATAATGGCCCAGTTGTCGCTTTCCGAGCCGCACGAGGTGAAAGTAAGCTCCCCCAGCGCACAGCCCAACGCGGCGGCCACCTGCGCGCGGGATAAGTCCAAAAGCTTTTTCGCTTCCCGCCCCTTGGTGTGCGTGGAGCTGGGGTTGCCGTAAGCGTCCAGCATGGCGTGCATTGCGGCCTCGGCGGCTTCTTGGCATACGCGCGTTGTGGCGGAGTTATCAAAATAATGTTCCATAAAAATATCACTCTTCACTTGAAAAGAATTGAGGCATCACGATGAAGTATATTATAACCACTCTCGGCTGTAAGGTCAACCAGTACGAAACGCAAGCCATGGAAACTCTTCTGACCTCTCACGGGCATACGCCTGCCGAAAAGGGCGAGACGGCGGACGCGGTTATAGTCAACACCTGCGCCGTCACGGCGGAGAGCGGGCGCAAATCCCGCCAGCTTATCCGCCGCCTGCACGAGGAAAACCCGGGCGCGGTGTTGGCCGTTTGCGGCTGCTACAGCCAGCTTGAGCCGGACGAGGCGGAAAGTCTCGGCGCGCGCGTCATCTTCGGCGCGGCGGACAGGACAAAGCTTGTCGAGGCCGTGGAGCGCGCCGTGGAAGAGCGCGACGCGGAGCGCGAAGAGCCGCCTTGCCGCAATATAGATGAACCCTTTAAGCGCCGCGCGATAGAGCGCTTGCCCGCGGGCGCTGTCAGCGGGCGCACGCGCGCAATGCTGAAAATACAAGATGGGTGCGTGAATTTTTGCACCTATTGCATTATCCCGTATACGCGCGGGCGGCTTTGCTCGCTGCCTATTGAAGAGGCCGCGCGGGAAACCGCGCGCATTGCCCAAGAGGGCTTTCGCGAGCTTGTGCTCACGGGGATAGAGGTTGCGTCCTACGGCGTGGATTTGCCGGG
>CAYRPD010000032.1:6241-14100 GCA_964426095.1 uncultured Oscillospiraceae bacterium
CGCCGGTATTTCCCCGGCTGCGGCATCACCTGCGACCTTATAACGGGCTTCCCCGGCGAAACCGAGCAAGACCACGCCGAAACCTTGGCCTTTATTCAAAAGTGCGCATTTTCGGATATGCACGTTTTCCCGTACTCCCGCCGCCCCGGCACACCGGCCGACAAGATGGACGGCCAGTGCCCGCGCGCCGTTAAGGAGCGCCGCGCCAAGCAAGCGCGCGACATTGCGCACGAAATGAAGCTTGCGTTTTTGGAGCAGAGTATAGGCAAAACCCTGCCCGTGCTCTTTGAAACCCCGGCGGACGGCGGCTTTACCGGCCACAGCGACACGTATTTACTCGTGCGCGCGCAGGGGGAAGAGCTTCGCGGGAAAACCCTCAATGTAAAAATCATCTCGCGCGAGGGCGAAGTCCTTTGCGGCGAAATTGAAAACGCGGAGGCGTAGCTATGAAAGAGCGGGTATATAATTTCTCGGCAGGCCCCGGCGTTTTGCCGGAGAGCGTGCTTGAAAAAGCGGGCGCGGAGATTATGAATTACGGCGCGGCGGGTATGTCTGTCATGGAAATGAGCCACAGAAGCGCCGCCTTTCAAGAGATTTTCGACAGCGCCAAGGCTTCACTGAAAGAAATCCTCAATGTTCCCGATACGCATGAAATTCTCTTCCTGCAAGGCGGGGCAACGTTGCAATTTGCGGCAATTCCGATGAATCTTCTTCACGGCGGCGCGGCAGACTACGCCGTGACGGGGAATTTCTCTTCCAAGGCCGCGCGCGAGGCGGAAAAGTACGGCCGCGTCAACCTCGCGGCGGACACTGCGCCTTTCGGCCATGACCGTATCCCCGCGCAGTCCGAGCTTCGTTTGAACGAAAACAGCGAGTATTTTTATTACTGCGCCAACAACACCATCTACGGCACGGAGTGGCACTATACGCCGCAGACCGCCGCGCCCTTGGTGTGCGATATGTCGTCCGACATTCTTTCAAAGCCGGTGAACGTTTCCGATTACGGCCTTATCTATGCCGGGGCGCAAAAGAACATGGCACCCGCCGGGCTGACGGTTGTGATTATCGACAAGCGCCTTGCCGGGCGCGAAATGCCCATAACGCCGGAGATTATGAGCTATAAAACGCTCATAGATAAGGATTCCATGCTCAACACTCCGCCCTGCTGGTGCATATATATGCTCTCTCTTGTGCTTGACTGGGTGCGTGAGCAGGGGGGCGTGGGCGAAATGGAAAAGCGCAGACGCGAGCGTGCCGGGATAATATACGATGTGCTGGATAACAGCCGCCTTTATATCCCCCACGCGCAAAACAAAGCGCGAAGCTTTATGAATGTCACCTTTAAAACGCCCTCGCCGGAGCTGGACGCGGCCTTTATCAAGGGTGCGGCAGAGCGGGGCTTAGTCAATGTCAAGGGGCATAAGCTCGCCGGCGGAATGCGCGCGTCCTTATATAACGCGATGCCTATCGAGGGTGTAATCAAGCTTTGCGAGTATATGAAAGAATTTGAGGTGCAAAATGTTTAAGATAAAAACCATGAACGCCATTTCCCCCGTGGGGCTGAATACCCTTGAAAGGCTCGGCTGCGCCGTGAGCGCGGATGAAACCGCGCCCGACGGTATGCTCATCCGCTCGGCGGATTTGCACGAATACGAATTTAACCCCGAGCTTTTGGCCATTGCGCGCGCGGGAGCGGGCTATAACAACATCCCCGTGGACGCTTGCGCCGAGCGCGGCATAGTTGTTTTCAACAGCCCCGGCGCGAACGCCGAAGCCGTCAAGGAGCAGGAGCTGTGCTCGCTCGTTATGGCCTCGCGCGATGTCTTGGGCGCGATAGACTGGGTCAAAACCATTGCCGACCGCGGCGAGGAGATCCCCGCCCTCGTTGAAAAGGGCAAGTCCGCTTTTTCCGGGCCTGAGCTTTTGGGCAAGAGCCTGGGCGTTGTCGGCCTCGGCGCTACGGGCGCGCTCGTTGCCAACATGGCGCTGGAGCTTGGCATGACGGTTTACGGGTACGACCCCTTTATGTCCGTGGACGCGGCGTGGCAGCTTTCACGCGAGGTCATACGCTGTGAAAATATTGAGGATATCTTCCGCAACAGCGATTATATCAGCATAAACGTTCCCTATACCGACACCACCCACCATATGTTTAACGCTGCCGCCTTTGCGCAGATGCGCCGCGGCGTGAGAATCGTCAACGAATCGCGTGCGGAAGTGGTGGACGATGTGGCTATGACGGCGGCGCTTGAAGAGGGGATAGTAGCCCGCTACGTGACGGACTTTCCCAACCAAACCATACTCAAGGCCAAAAATGTCATCGCCATGCCGCACCTCGGAGCGGTCACGCCCGAAAGCGAGGATCGCTGCGCGGATATGGCGGCCAAGGAGATGTATGACTATCTCCTAAACGGCAATATCAAAAACTCCGTCAATCTCCCCAATGCCTCTCTTTCGCGCATGGGCGTTTGCCGCCTGTGCGTTATCCACCGCAATGTTCCCCGTATGCTCACGCGCATACTTGATTTCATAAGCGACAGAAATATAAACGTTGAGCACATGATTAATAAGCCGCGCGGCGAGTACGCTTATACGATAGTTGACCTCGGCGGGAAAATCGGCGAGGATGTGGCTGATGCCATACGCGCAATGGATAATGTTCTGCGCGTGCGCGTGCTGTACTGAAAGGTAAATCACCATGACGGAAAAGCTTTACTATGCCGACAGCCTTTGCTTCTCTTTCTCCGCGCGCGTCACCGCGTGTACGGAAGATAAAGGGCGCTGGCTCATCGCGCTTGACAAAACCGCTTTTTTCCCCGAGGGCGGCGGACAACCGGCGGACACCGGGCGCATAGGCTCGGCGCGCGTGTTCGACGCGCACGAGCGCGCGGGCGAGGTGTGGCACTATGCGGACTCGCCCCTTACCGTGGGCGAAGAGTACGACTGCGAAATTGATTTTGAAAAGCGCCTCAGGCGTATGCAAAACCACTCCGGCGAGCATATTTTCTCCGGCCTTGTTCACTCGGCAGTGAATGCCGACAATGTCGGGTTTCACATGGGCGCGGATTGCATGACGGTGGATTTCAACGCGGAGCTTTCGTGGGAAGCGCTCGCCGAGCTTGAAACGCGCGCAAATGAGGTTGTGCGGCAAAATCTCCCCATCTTGACCTACTTCCCCGAAAGTGACAAGCTCGGTGAGATATCCTATCGCAGCAAGCTTGAATTGACGGAGAATGTCCGCCTTGTCGAAATCCCCGGCGTTGACCTTTGTGCCTGCTGTGCGCCCCATTTGAAAAATACGGGCGCGGTGGGGCTTATCAAGGTGCTTGATGCCGTGCGCCATCGCGGCGGTGTGCGCGTGAGCCTTGTTTGCGGCATGGACGCGCTTGATGCCGTGCGCGATGCGCAAAAGAATGTCACCGAGGCAAGCCGCCTGCTCAGCGCCAAGCGCAATGAGCTTTCTTCCGCCGTGGAGCGGGTGCTGGCGCAGGAACAGAGCTTAAAAGAGCGTATAGCGGCGCTGGGCTTAGCCTATGCCGCCCTGATAGCCGAGAACACCGCGCCGCGCGAGGGAAATATATGCGTATTCGATAACGCCCTTGATGAAGTCGCCCTAAGGGAGCTTGTAAATCTCCTAAGCGAAAAATGCACGGGCTGCGCCGCCGCCTTTTCCGGCGATGATGAGCGCGGCTATAGATACATCATCGGCTCTCGCCATATCGACCTTAGGAAAGCTTCCAAGGAGATAAATGCGGCGCTTTCCGGGCGCGGCGGCGGGCGACCGGAGATGATCGAGGGGCGCGCCGCAAAGTCGGCAGAAGAGATACGTTTTTTTATCGAAAATCAATTCAACTAGACAAATCAGTGAAAATTGTATAACATTTTTCTTAAAAAAAGCCCCCATTTTGGGGGCTTTTGCTGAAAACGCGATTGACAACATATTGACATTTTGTTAAAATAAATGGGCAAGGGTGGGCGTACCACGCCCAAAAATGGAAACTAAATATGGAGGGTTATCTGTGAAAGATCTCAAGCATCTGATCTACTTTGAGAATCTGCTTCAGGAAGCCAACAACGAGCTTGTCCAAAAGGCCAAGGCCGACGGTCAGCGCGCAATAGGTTACACCTGCTATTTCATGCCTGAAGTGCTTCTCGACCTGCCCGGCTGCTTCGCAGTTCGTCTGCGCGCGCCGCGCTGCACTTCCCCCGACATCGCGACATACTATATGTCCTCCCGTGTCTGCCACTACGCAAGAAGCCTTTTGGAGCGCGCCTTGGAGGGCGGCTTCAACTTCCTCGATGCCCAGATGGCTACAGAAACGTGCACTGCCACCTGCCGCTTCCAGGAGCACTTGGAGCAGAAGCACCTTGACTCCGTCAAGGATATGCGCATCATCAACAATGATGACTTCTTCTGCACCTTTTCCGACGTTCCTTTCAAAAACAACGAGATAGGCTATGCCCATTACCGCGAACAGCTTCGCGCCCATGTGCTTGAGCCTCTGCATGAGCGTTTCGGCATTGATGTTTCCGATGAAGCGCTTATGCAAACAATTGAGCGCCACAATGAGGTTTGCCGCCTCATAAACGAGATTGGCGACTATCGCAAGCTCGATAACCCCACCATCACCGGTTATGAGTTCCACGTGATTCAGCTTGTCAGCCAAGTCTGCCCCAAGGAGCTCATTCTCCCGTATCTGAGAGAGACTGCCGAACAGCTCAAGACCCGTGAGCCTGACGAAAAGTGGCCGTTCCGCTGCAAAGTCGTGCTCGCCGGTTCCGAGAACGACGACCCCGAGTTTACAAAGCTCATCGAGGGTTGCGGTGCGGAAGTCGTGGCCGACCGTTACTGCTACGGCGCAGTGGAAAGCCGCGTTCCTATCGTTGTCAAGGACGGGCAAGACCCGCTTGACGCTATCGCGAGACATTATCTTGACACTTCCAACTGCCCGCGCTTCATGCCGCAGGATCTCATGCGTAACCGCAAAAAGCGCATAGCGGATCTTGCCAAGGAGTATAAGGCGGACGGCGTTATTGTCGCTTCCAACAAGTTCTGCGAGTACTGGAGCTATGAGCGCGTTATCGACACTGTCGTTCTCCCGCGTGACTTCGGTCTGCCCGTGTGCTCGATAGAGAAAGAATACATAAACTCCGCATCCGGCCAGCTCCGCACCCGCTTCCAGGCGTTTGTCGAAAGCATTGAGATCAAGAAGATCCAGGAGGGCAAGTAAGATGGCTAAAAAGAACATAGATTACAAGAAAATGCTCAAGGATTTTTGGTACGGCAAGCCCCACGGCGAGCGCCGTCTCGGCGACCTGCTGGAGGACAAAACCGGCCTTTATAAGCACAGAGAGTGGCGCGGTGTCAAAGACACCATGTACTACTTCTACATGATTTGGCTCTATAACTACATCCACATGGTTATGGACGTTATGAAGTACGGCGGCGTTATCAACTTCGCCAAGGGCGTGTGGCGCTACCGCTGGGTCGGCCAGACGTATCTGCCCGTGCTCCACTGGTTTGACCGCGGCCTGCAGGGTCTGCGCGGCGAGGCGATGAAGGCCTCCGCGTGGCACTATCGTGCCATGGTTAACGCCACCATCACCCAGTTCATGCGTATGTTCGTGGCCGATGCCAACATCCACGGCGGCAAGAAGAACGATGCTTATTACCACACCTTTGCCCACAACGAAACCGTTTGGGGCGGCATCTTCTATCCTTGGAGAGATAAGTTCGATAACGTTCCTCTCGAAATGATCCCCTACTTTGTCACCTGCCACGTTAACTCCCACACCGTTCTCAACTACATTGACGCGGTGCAGTCCATCGGCCTGCCCGGTGACCCCTGCCCGATGTGCCAGGCTGAATCCGGCCTCTTCGTCCTTGACGATATGCCCGAATACTCCCCCTTGGCCATCACCTGCAACGAGGCTTGCGATGCTTCCGTCGCTACCTCCACTCTGCAAGACTGGTTCTTTGATAAGCCCCTGTTCTCTCTCCCCATGCCCATGCTCTTTGATGATCCTCTGGTTAAGAAGCACTGCATGGCCGAAATCGAAGAGTGCTGGCGCTTCATCGAGGAGCAGACCGGCGTTCCGTTCAACTGGGATGTCCT
The DNA here is from genome assembly GCA_964426095.1 of uncultured Oscillospiraceae bacterium. Lineage (GTDB taxonomy): Bacteria > Bacillota > Clostridia > Oscillospirales > Oscillospiraceae > Limivicinus. The sequence goes on from CAYRPD010000032.1 coordinate 12,358, forward strand.
CAAAGAGCATCTTGAAGCGCAGAACAAGCTTCAGGAGTTCGAGTGGGAGAAGTGGGAAGTTGCGGCTAACACCAACTACTACCCCATCAACGGTGTCGCTCAGGCGCTTTACCGTATCTATCAAACCCAGTACGGCGACCGTCCCATTTGGCATGAGGTTGACGCGAAGGTTCGCAAGATCCTCAATAAGTGCGTAGAGAAGAAGATTAACACCTTCCCCAACACCAAGCACCGCGTAATCGCTTGGTCCTGCGCACCGCTCTACTTCTCCAACTGGTGCACTTGGGCGTATAACTGCTGGGGTCTCAATGTTATCATTAATATGGACTCTCTCATGTTCGACATGACTATCCGCACCGACACTTATGAAAACTGCCTTGAAGATATGGCGCAGTATCATATGTGGGCACCGATGCGCCGCATGGCCGTCGGCGGCATGAAGCACTTCTTCGAGCTGTGGGAGTACAAAGAGAAGTTCAACTGCGACATGGTTATGATGTATGACCAGCTCCAGTGCAAGGGCGCACAGGGTCTGCACGGCCTCTTTGAGGACGAATTCCGTGACAGAAACATCCCTGCCATTTGGATGCCGCACGCGCTGCCCGACAGCCGTACCGTTTCCAGAATGGAGATTCGCCGCATAATCAACGACTATATGACAACCGTTATGCACGAAGAGCCGTTGGATCCGTCTCTGCTTGACTTTGACGACTCCATGACTTGGTGATTAGGAGGAATAAGACATGAAAAAATGCAAATGCAAATGCAAGAAATCGGGCGGCTGCAAGCTGGGTAAGCTCATCGGCAAGCTCGTCGGCATTGTCCTCGTTGCCAATGTCGCGCTGTTCGCGGTCTTTTTCTTCGACCTCGACGGTAAGCTCCTTTTCAATGTTGTAGAGCCGTTCCTCAAAAAGCACTATGACAATATGGAGCGCAGAGATATGCTCAAAGCTCCCTATGACATTGATAAGTTCCCCAGATACGACCGCTGACACAATAAAACTTCTATTATAATTAATCGGAGGAAATACATATGAAATACTACGGCGGCTGCGACGTAGGCTCTACCTACACCAAGGCAGTTATACTCGACGAAACCGGCAAGATAGTAGCCGATACCACCATAAAGAGCAAGATCAATTCCGAGCAGAGCGCAATTGCGGCAATGGAAGAAGTCTGCAAGCAGGCCGGACTTTCCAGCTCCAAGGATCTCGCGTACCTCATCGGTACGGGCTACGGCCGTAACAAGGTTCCTTTCGCAGATGAAAACATCTCCGAAATCTCCTGCCACGCAATGGGCGTTCACGTCACCGACCCCTCCGTCAAGGCCATCATCGACATCGGCGGCCAGGACGTTAAGGGCATCTCCATCGACACTGACGGCACTGTCAAGAACTTCGCCATGAACGACAAGTGCGCCGCCGGTACCGGCCGTTTCTTCGAGGCAATGGCACGTTCCTTCGAGCTTAGCCTCTCCGACTTCTCCAAGCTCTCTCTGAGCGCGAAGAACGTCATCCCCATCACCGCCCAGTGCACCGTTTTCGCCGAGTCCGAGGTTATCACTCTCGTCGGCGAGGGCAAGGCGACCGATGAAATCGCCGCCGGCATCGAAATGGCAGTTGCAAAGCGCTGCTTCGTCATGGCTAAGAAAGCCGGCGCGACCGACTCTATCACGCTCACCGGCGGCTGCGCGAAGAACGACGGCCTCAAGGAAGCAATCGAGCACGTGCTCAAGCTCAAGGT
>CAYRPD010000033.1:0-13896 GCA_964426095.1 uncultured Oscillospiraceae bacterium
TTCAAAACCAATTTGCCGCATTTGTCGAGCAAGTCAACAAAACAAAAACATACATACAAAAGAGCTTAGAGGAGCTTGAAACGCTGAAAAAATCTCTTATGCAACAATACTTCGGCTAGCCCTCTCCGTCACGGCTTGCGCCGTGCCACCTCTCCCGTTGGAAGAGGCAAGAGGGGTGCAGGCAGCAACCCAAGCCCGGCGCACCGCCTTGGCTCTCCCATTGGGAGAGCTGTCAGCCGCGAGGCTGACTGAGAGGGCTGACACAATAACCAAGCCACAGAAAGGAGAACCCCATGTCTAATTTCTCTTTCTTATCCTCGCAAGCGCAATATGCCTTGTTTGCCCCGGCGGCGGTAGAGGCGGAAAAGGTGTACTCTTCCGCGCCCGCGATGTGCGCCGTAGGCAGCAGAAAAGCGCTGGAGCTGGCGGTGAAATGGGTGTATTCCGCGGACAAGACCATGCAGCGGCCGTACAAAGAGAATCTTCAGGCGCTGATACACGAGCCTACTTTCCGCTTCGCCGTTGACGAGAGAACATGGGGCAAGCTGCCGTTTATAATTAAGCTGGGGAATTTGGCCGTGCATACCGAGCGCAGCGTCACCGCGGCGGATGCGCTTGCGTCTTTGCGCGCGCTTTTCGAGTTTATAGAATGGATTGATTATTGCTACGGCACGGATTATGAAGAGCGGAAATTTGACGAGGCACTGATTCCGGCGGAAAAGGTTTTCGTTGACACAAAGAAAATAAAAGAGCAGGAAAGCCTTTTAGACGAGAAAGAAGCGGAGATAGAGGAGCTGCGGCAAAAAATCGAGCAGATGTCGGAGCTGCTCTCCGCCGCGAAAGAGCAAAACCGTCAGGAGCGCCGCTTCGAGGCAGACGATCTTTCGGAATTCAAAACGCGCAAGATATACATTGACGTGGATATGAAGCAAATGGGCTGGAAATTCACCGGCGCGGATGCAGATGTTCAAGAGGAATACCCCGTGGACGACATGGCCGGGGTTATCGGCCAAAAGGGCTACGCGGATTATGTGCTGTTCGACAAAAACGGGCTGCCGCTGGCGGTTGTAGAGGCCAAGCGCACCGGCAAAGACCCAAACATCGGCCGCAAGCAAGCCGTGCTGTACGCCGACTGCTTGGAGCGCCGCTTTGGCCGCCGCCCGATGATGTTCACCTCAAACGGTTTTGAAACTTATTTTTGGGACGATACCGACAGCCCCCAGCGCAAGGTGAGCGGGATTTTCAGCAAGGACGATTTGATAAAGCTTATGCAGCGCCGCACGGAGCGCCTTGATCTGACGAGCATTGCCATAGACGACAAAATCACCGACCGCTATTATCAAAAAGAGGCTGTACGCGCCGTTTGCGAGCAGATTACGGCGGGGTTCAGAAAGCATCTTTTGGTTATGGCAACGGGTACGGGCAAAACGAGAACGGCGGCAAGCCTGACGGATGTGCTCAGCCGCGGCAAATACGTGACAAACATTCTCTTCCTTGCGGATCGCACAGCGCTTGTAAAGCAAGCCAAGGGCGATTTCAAAGACTATCTGCCGGATATGTCGCTGTGCAACCTCTGCACGAATAAGGACGACCGCAACGCGCGCATTGTGTTCTCCACATACCCTACTATACTCAACGCAATTGATGACATGAAAACGAAGGACGGGCAGCGGATGTACAGCCCCGCGCACTTTGACCTTATCATCATTGACGAGAGCCACCGCAGTATATTCAAAAAATACCGCGCCATTTTCGATTACTTTGACGCGGTTATGGTCGGCCTGACCGCCACGCCGAAAACGGACGTGGATAGAAACACCTATGACTTTTTTGAAATGGAGCACGGCGTTCCTACCTACGCTTATGACTATGACACGGCGGTTTATCAAGATCATGTGCTTGTGCCGTATTATAATTATGAAGTGAAAACCAAGTTTTTAGAGGACGGAATAAGCTACGAGGAGCTTTCCGATGAGGACAAGGCGCGCTATGAGGATGATTTTATCGAGGACGGCCTCATGCCGGACTTTATTCCGTCCGCGCAGTTGAACAGATTCGTATTTAACGAGGCCACGGTAGACACGGTTTTACAGGATTTAATGGAGCGCGGCATACGCGTGCAAGGCGGGGAGCGGCTCGGCAAAACCATAATATTTGCGCAGAACAAGCGCCACGCCGAGTTTATTTTGAAGCGCTTCAACGCGCTTTATCCCCAACACAAGGGCAAGCCCGCCCAGCGCATAATCTGCGACGATTCCTACGCGCAAACCGTTATTGACGATTTCAAAGCCCCGGATAAAGACCCGATTATCGCAGTGTCGGTTGATATGATGGATACGGGCATTGACGTTCCGGAGTGCGTGAATCTCGTATTTTTCAAAAAGGTGCGCTCCAAGGCGAAGTTTTGGCAGATGATAGGGCGGGGCACGCGATTGTGCAACGGCCTTACCTGCACCGATCAGATTGACGGCGAGTATACCGACAAACGGCGCTTTCTCATTTTTGATTATTGCGGCAACTTTGAGTATTTCCGCGCGCACAAAGAGGGCTACGAATGCAGGGAAGTGAAATCGCTCTCCGAGAGTATTTTCTGCAAGCGCGTGAGCTTGGCCGTTTTGTTGCAGGAAAGCGCCTATGCGCAGGATGACTTTCAAGCGTGGCGCGCGGAGCTTGTCGGCGAATGCGCCCGGCAGGTGCACGAGCTGAACACGGCGCTTATTTCCGTGCGACTGAAGCTGCAAAGCGTGGAAAAATACAAAAAGCCCAACGCTTTTGATTACATAAGCGAGGGCAACAAGGGCGAGCTTATATGCGATATTGCGCCTATTGTGCATTCGGATGACCCCGATGAATACGCCAAGCGCTTTGATAACTTCATGTACGGCCTTATGCTTTCGGCCATGGAGCAAATACCGGCGTTCCGCCGCGCGCAAAAGCAGCTGAGGAATATTGCCGCGCTCTTGGAGCGCAAGGTGAGCATTCCGCAGGTGCACGTGAAGCTTCCTATTATAAAAGAAATCAACACCGAGGAGTTTTGGGAAGCAAACGATGTGCTGCTCTTTGAAAAGGTGCGGAAAGAGCTGCGCGAGCTGATTAAATTCATTGACGATACGCCCGGCAAAAAGCCCATCATCACGCACCTTACCGACCCGATTATAGACCAAAGCGAGGGCGACACACTGGAATCGGCGTACGATTTTGAGGACTATCGCGCCAAGGTTAACCGCTATGTGAACGAAAACGGCGATATGCTTCCTATTTATAAGCTCGTGCACAACATTCCCCTCGCGCCCGACGATTATCAGGAGCTGGAGCGCGTGCTGACCGATGAGCTTGGCAGCAAGGCGGATTACGCGCGCGAGTTCGGCAACACACCTTTCGGCTTGCTGATTCGCCGCATCGCAAAGCTGGATCATGACGCAGCTATGCAGGCGTTCTCCGCGTTTATAAACGACCAGTCGCTAAACGCCAAACAAATCGCATTTGTGCATAAAATCATCAACCACGTTGAGCAAAACGGCTATATGGAAAGTGTAACCGTGCTTATGAATCCGCCGTTTGACAAGCCCTTGGCCTTTACCAAGCTCTTTGACCGCAAAACCCAAGCCGCCCTAATGGCAACAATCAAACAAATCACCGACAACGCCACCACGGTAAAGGCGTGATATACGGGGGAGATGTAGGCTTTCTGAAATGCCGCTCATCTCCCCCCCATATTACAAACAGTATACTCTCTCCCCTCATCTGCGGTGGGCGATTATTTTGACGGAGAATAAGAGCCGAAAAGTTAGGATTACCGGCAAAGGCGGGAGATTGGTGTACTTTTGGCGGGGCACAGGCGGGACGTATAGGTTTACATAAAATTTTTCAATAATTATTTATCTAAAAGTTATCAACATTTTCAACAGAGTTTTCAACAGCGGGAATTTGCCGTTATTTCGGCAAATTCCCGCTGTTTTGTCGGTTTTATCCAAGTCTTGAAATGAAAACTCGTTACAAAATATTTTCAAAAAATTATTTACATAATCACATATCAACCGTGGGACATCATGCGCAGCGCGCCCGCGTCGGCATAGGATATGTAATTATCGCCGGAGATGATGATATGGTCGATAAGCGGGATGCCGACAAGCTCCAAGGCGGACAAAATCCGCTGCGTTGCCGCATCGTCCTCGCGCGAGGGGGCGGAAAGCCCATCGGGGTGGTTATGCGCGATAATAACGGACGCGGCGCAGTTTTTAAGCGCGGCTTCGACAATGCGCCGGTTGTTGACCGGCACGGAGTTAGGGTCGCCGCGGTTTATTTCAACGCAGGCCGTGACGCGCTTTTGCGAATCGAGGCACAATAGATACAGCACCTCTTCCTCTTCGAGCATATAGCGCGGGGCAAGATAGTTCACGGCATCGCGGGAGCTTTTTATGTTCGGCTGCTTCTTGCCGGTTTCGACGCGGGCAAGCTTATATAGCTGCGGCACAAGGGAGATAAGCATAGCGGTACTCTCGCCCACGCCGGGGACGGACATAAGCTCCCGCACGCTCGCGTTCAGAACGCCCGAAAGGCTGCCGAAGCGCGCAAGAAGCTGATGCGCCAGGACATTGGTGTCCCGCCGCGGAATAGAGAAAAACAGCAAAAACTCCAGCGCGTTGACCTCGCCGAAGCTGTCAAGCCCGTGTTCGATGAAGCGGCGGCGCAAGCGCTCTCTGTGCCCTTCGTGGACGCTCACTTTCTATCTCTCCTCTTTCTTTGTCAAAAACAGCTTAAAATCTGCGGTTTTGGCCACAAAATACGCATTAAAGCTCCATAGTGGCGTAGGCGTTGAGATCCGTACCCGCCGTGTGCCCCGCGAGATATTCATAATACCCCTGCGCGCCTATCATAGCGCCGTTATCGCCGCAGAGCTTGAGCGGCGGCACGTACAGCTCAAAGCCGTTTTCGCGGGAAGCGCGCTCAAAGTCGGCGCGGATGCGGGAATTTGCCGCAACGCCGCCGGCCACAACCACCTTGCCGTAGCCCAGTTCCTTGGCCGCGGCAACCGTGCGCGGCACGAGACTGTCACTCACCGCCTTGGTGAACGAGGCTGCGAGCGAGGCGCGGTCAATCTCCTCGCCCTTTTGCTCGGCATTGTGAACAAGGTTGATAACGGCGGTTTTGAGGCCGGAAAAGCTCATATCGTAAGGATTCCCCGCCACGTGGGCAATGGGGAAGGTGTACTTCGTGTCATCGCCGAGCTTGGATAAGTCGTCTATGGGCTTGCCGCCGGGATAGGGCAGGCCGAGCACGCGCGCGGTCTTATCAAAGCATTCGCCCGCCGCATCGTCGCGCGTTGCGCCGAGAATCTTCATATCGGTATAATCGCGCACATCGACAAGGAGCGTATTGCCCCCGGATATGGCAAGGCAGAGGAAAGGCGGGGTAAGCTCGGGGTAGGCAAGATAGTTTGCGGCAATGTGGCCTCGTATATGGTGGACGGGGATGAGCGGAACATTGAGCGCATAAGCGCAGGACTTGGCAAAGTTCACGCCGACGAGCACCGCGCCGATAAGCCCCGGCGCGTAGGACACCGCAACCGCGTCAATATCGCGGCGGGTAATCCCGGCGGCCTCAATTGCCTTTTGAGCAAGCAGGGAAATCGACTCCACATGGCAGCGGGACGCGATTTCCGGCACAACGCCGCCGTAAAGCGCGTGGAGCTTTGCCTGGGAGTAAATCTGATCCGTCAGGATTTTTCTGCCGTCCTCTACAACGGCAACCGCCGTTTCATCGCAGGTGGATTCAAAGGAAAGTATCTTCAACTTTCTGCGCCTCTCTTAAAAAATTTTGTCATCAACAGCGCGTCCTCGGTGGGGCGCTCATAGTAGTTTTTGCGTTCGCCGACGGGGACAAAGCCGTGCTTTGCGTAAAGGGCTATGGCGGGCGCATTCGATGCGCGCACTTCTAAGGTGACAAACACCAAGCCCCGCTCCTCGCACCGGCGGACAAGCGCATCCAAAAGCGCGTCCGCAACTCCCCGGCGGCGGGATTTTTCGCGCACGGCGACATTGGAGATATACCCCTCGTCCAAAACGTTCATCATCCCGACATAGCCCGCCGCCTCGCCGTTTTCTTCGGCGAGGAGAAAAACGTGCATTGCATCGGGAAGCTGCGTTTTAAGCTGTTCAAGCGTCCAGGGGACGGAAAAGCATTCCCGCTCTATCGCCGCAATCGCATCTAAATGCTCACTGCGTACATCGCATATTGTAATATCCATGCGTCAGTGCGCCTCCGCCCAGCTTTGGCCGATGTGCGCATCCACCGTGAGCGGCACGGAAAACGCCGCCGCGTTCTCCATTTCCTGCGTGAGTATTTCGCGCACGCGCTCGGCCTCATCCTGCGGGCATTCCACAATAAGCTCATCGTGCACCTGCAAAATGAGCCTTGCTTTCAGCCCCTCTTCGGCAAGGCGCTTGTGAACGGACACCATTGCAAGCTTAATCACATCCGCCGCCGTGCCCTGTATCGGCATATTGAGCGCCACGCGCTCGCCGAACGCACGCAGCATGAACTTCGGGCTTTTCAGCTCCGGCATATCGCGGCGGCGGCCAAACGCCGTGACAACATAGCCGTCCTCACGCGCCTTAGCCACAACGGAGTGCATATAATCGCGCACGCCGTGGTATTTTTCCAGATACGCTTCCATGTACTCCTTGGCCTCGCTCTGCGAAACGCCGATATCCTGCGCCAGGGAGAACGCCGAAATGCCGTAGACTATGCCGAAGTTGACGGCCTTTGCCCGCGAGCGAAGCGTAGGCGTGACCGCGTTGACGGGGACATTGAAAACATTCGCCGCCGTGATTGTGTGGAAATCCTCGCCGCTTGCAAAGGCGGCTTTCATAGTCTCATCGCCGGAGATATGCGCGAGGATGCGAAGCTCGATTTGGCTGTAGTCGGCATCGACAAGGCACATACCGGGCGCGGCGACAAACATCTCGCGTATCTTCGCGCCTAAATTACTTCTGACGGGGATATTCTGCAAATTCGGCTCGGTTGAGGACAAGCGCCCCGTGGCCGTGACGGTCATTTGAAAGCTTGTGTGTATACGCCCGTCGGCGGAAATGACCTTTAATAAGCCGTCGGCATAGGTGGATTTGAGCTTTGTGAGCGTGCGGTAATCCAGCACATCGTCCACTATCGGGTGCTTGCCGCGAAGCTTTTCCAAAATGTCAGCCCCCGTGCTCCAGCCGGTTTTGGTTTTCTTGCCGTAGGGCAGCATGAGCTTTTCAAAAAGCACCGTGCCGAGCTGCTTGGGGGAGTTGATGTTAAACTCCTCACCGGCGTAAAACCATATGCGCTGTTGAAGATCCTCTATGTCCGCATTCAGGCTCTCGCCGTATTCGGAAAGCGCGGCGCGATCCACGCAAAAGCCCGCGCGCTCCATATCCGCCAGCACCCGGCAGAGCGGAAGCTCGGCAGAGTAATAAAGCTCATTTAAGCCGTATTCCGTCAGCTTTTTCTCCAAAACAGGGTATAAGCGCCATATCCCCTCCGTGCCGACGCATTCGCGCTCAAGGTAGCGCATGGAAACGCGCTCCAAGGAGTAATCGCTGTCCGTGGCGGCGAGCAGATAGGCGGCAAGAGAGATGTCGAACACAAAGCCCTCGGCGCTCAAGCCCTCGTCAAGCGCTATGCGCATAAGCTCCTTCACGTTGCACGCAACTTTTTTCACTTCCGGCGAGAAAACCGCTTTTAGAAGCGCGGTGAACCCGTCAAGGCAGAGTGTCCACGCGGCGCGGTAAACCTTTTCCCCGTCGCAAAGCTCCAGCACGTCAAAGCCGTATGTAGGCGCTATAGCCACAAGCGTCCCCGCAGTGAGCTTTTCGGCAAGGTCGAAAGCCGCCTGCGGCGTTTCAAGCTCTATATGCTCAAAGCTTGACAATGCGCCCTCGCTCACGGTTTCACTTGCCGCTCCGTTTTCCGTCAGCCCCCATTTTTCGATGAATTTATTAAAGCCCAAGCGCTTAAAAACGCCGTAAAGCTCTTTCGTATAATCATTCTTCCAAAGGCTGTCCTCAGGGTCAAATCCCAGCGGCACATCGCGCATAATGGTCGCCAGCCAATAGGACATTTTTGCGCTCTCCTCACCCAAGGCAAGCTTTTTGCGCGCGCCCTCTTTTATTTCAAGCTCATCAAGCTTTGCGTATATGTTCTCTACGCTTCCGTAGCGGCGGACAAGGTCAAGCGCGGTCTTTTCCCCTATGCCGGAAACGCCGGGGATATTGTCGGACGTGTCGCCCATGAGCGCTTTAAGGTCAATTATGCCGTGGGGGGCAAAGCCGTACTCCTCTTCAAAGCGCGCGGGGGTGTACATCACGGTTTCGGTCTTGCCCATGTGGGTTTTCACGTTGCAAACCGTGGTTTTGTCGGAGATAAGCTGAAAGCTGTCCTTATCCCCGGTCACGACACAGCAAGTCCAGCCCCGCTCCTCGCATATGCGAGAGGCCGTGCCTAAAATATCGTCCGCCTCATAGCCGGGCAGCTCATAGCGGCGTATGCCCATCGCATCCAGCACGGCTTTGAGTATCGGCATTTGCACGGCCAAGTCATCCGGCATGGGCTTTCGCTGCGCCTTGTAGCCGTCATACGCCTTGTGGCGGAAGGTCGGCTCTTTTAAGTCAAAGCTTACGCAAACCGCGTCCGGCTTTACTTCATCGTAAAGCCGTCTGAAAACCGCGAGAAAGCCGTACACCGCATTTGTGGGCGTGCCGTCGGGCGCGTTGAGCGCGCGCACGCCGTAGAAAGCGCGGTTAACGATGCTGTTTCCGTCTATTATCATCAAATTCATACTCTTGCCCTCATTTCTCACCGCGCAGTCGGATTATCTCATCACGAAGCTGGGCGGCGATTTCGTATTCGAGCATCTGCGCGGCCTTGCGCATCTTCGCTTCAAGCTGGTCGATAAGCGTTTTGCGCTCATGCTCGGTGAGCTTAACGCCGCTTTGCTTTTTGATTTGCGTTGTGCCGGAGGATATTTCGATAAGCTCGCGCACGCTTTTTTGTATGGTTTTGGGGACTATGCCGTGCTCGGCGTTATACGCCATTTGCTTTTCGCGGCGGCGCGCCGTCTCGTCTATGCAGGCGCGCATGGACGGGGTTATTGTATCGCCGTACATGATAACCGTGCTCTCGGCATTTCTTGCGGCGCGGCCCACGGTTTGGATAAGGCTCGTTTCGCTGCGCAAAAAGCCCTCTTTGTCCGCGTCCAAAATCGCCACAAGCCCGACTTCGGGGATATCCAGCCCCTCTCGCAAAAGGTTTATACCCACAAGCACATCAAATTCGCCCGTGCGCAGGTCGCGGATAATCTCCATGCGCTCAATTGTGCCTATGTCGTGGTGCATATAGCGGCAGCGTATACCGGCGTTTAGGAGATACGCCGTCAAATCCTCCGCCATTTTCTTTGTAAGCGTGGTGACAAGCGTGCGCTGGCCGCGGTCGATTTTGCCGTTTATCTCGCCGATAAGGTCGTCTATCTGCCCCTCTGTGGGGCGCACGATAATCTCCGGGTCTAATAGCCCCGTGGGGCGGATAATCTGCTCTACGAGCTGCCCGGCGTGCTCGCGCTCGTATTCGCCGGGCGTAGCCGAGACGAACACGCGCTGGTGAATGCGCTCTTCAAACTCGTCAAATTTCAGCGGGCGGTTATCAAAGGCCGACGGCAGGCGGAATCCGTACTGCACAAGCGCTTCTTTCCTCGCCCTGTCGCCCCGGTACATTGCGCGCACCTGGGGCAGGGTAACGTGGCTTTCATCCACGAAGAGGAGAAAATCATCGGGGAAATAGTCTAAAAGCGTCATCGGCGGGCTGCCCACGGGTCTATCTGAGATTATGCGCGAATAGTTTTCTATCCCGCTGCAATAGCCCAGCTCCTGCATCATGTCAATGTCATAATCGGTGCGCTGTTTTATGCGCTGTGCCTCAATGAGCTTGTTGTTCTCCGTGAAATACTTCACCTTCGCATCGCATTCCTCGCGTATGCGCTCTATCGCAGAGGCCATTTTCTCCTTGGTGGTTACATAGTGGCTCGCGGGGTAAATAACCGCATGGGAAAGATAGCGTTCTGGCGCGCCGGTGACAACGTTTATTTCGCTTATGCGGTCTATCTCGTCCCCGAAAAACTCCACACGCACGGCGCGGTCTTTCCAGTACGCGGGGAAGATTTCCACCGTGTCACCACGGACGCGAAATTTGTTGCGCTCAAAGGCGACATCGTTGCGCTCATAGCGCGCTTCAAGGAGCATACGCAAAAGCTCATCCATGCTCCAAAGCTGGCCGGGGCGCATGGATATGGCTAGGTTTGCAAAATCGTCCGGCTCGCCGAGGCCGTATATGCACGAAACCGATGCCACAACTATGACATCCCGCCGTTCTAAGAGCGAAAAGGTAGCCGAGAGACGGAGACGATCAATCTCATCGTTTATAGAGCAGTCCTTTTCAATATAAGTATCCGTATGGGGTATATAAGCCTCCGGCTGATAGTAATCGTAGTACGAAACGAAGTATTCCACGGCGTTTTCCGGGAAAAACTCCTTAAACTCGCTGCAAAGCTGCGCGGCAAGGGTTTTATTGTGCGCCAAAACGAGAGTAGGACGGTTAAGCCGGGCGATGACATTTGCCATCGTGAAAGTTTTGCCCGAGCCTGTAACGCCGAGCAAAACCTGCTCTTCCAGCCCGTTTTCGATGCCCGCCGTAAGCGCTTCTATCGCCTGCGGCTGGTCGCCCGTGGGCTTGTATTGAGAAACCAGCTTAAAACCGTCCATATCTTCTTCGCTCCGCTTGATATTCTTAATATTAAATTATATCATCGAAGCTAGAATACTTCAAGATTATTTTGCCCTCTTATCCAGCACTTCCAGCGCGCCGATGAGCATTTTTGCCGCAGCCGAGCGCGTGAGGTAGGAAGCGCTCACGCTCCCGTCCGTTACGCCGCAGGCCGTGAGATTGGCGCAGGCTTGCGCCGCCTCGGGAGAGAGGGTGTTATCAAGCTCGGCATAGGACACGCTCGTAAGCTTCACGGCTTTATCGAGCATCATCGCGCCCTCTGTCTCGGTTATGGGTGCGTTCGGCTCAAAGGGCGCGGAATACGCCCCGCTTTGCACCACGCCGCGCATCGCCGCCGTTGCGACATAGCCTTTCATCCATGCGGGGATTGCGCTGTCATCGCTGTAGCCCGTGGTTAAAACAGCGCTCACCATGTCATCCCCCGCAAGGCACATACACATACTCAAAAATTCGCCGCGCGTAACGGCCTTGTCGGGATTAAAGCAATATTCGCCGCCAAGCTGCTCGCCGGTGAATATCCCGCGCTCGCACAGCGCCACTGCCGCATACTCCTCCGCCGTGCCTCGCATATCGGAATACAGTACATCTTTCTTCGCCTTTTCTATCTTTATTATAACCGTTGCTTCCTGCGACACTGCGCCCTGCGCGTCCGTGGCCTTGTAGCCGAAGTAGTCGCGGCCTTTCTTGTTTTCTTTGGGCGTGTAGACAAAGCTTCCGTCCTCTTTGACCTCTATTGTGCCTTTCACGGGCTCGGTCGTGACGGTGTAGGTAAGCGCCTCGCCCTCTGCGTCATATGCGCTCAGACTTCCGCCCACGGACACATTTTGGTACGTTTTAAGCTCCAAATTCTCTGCCACGGGCGCGGCATTGTCCGCAAAGGCGCTTGCCGTCAAGGGCGCTGAAAGTGTCAGCGCAAGCACAAGCGCCGTAAAGGAAAGTGCAAATTTCTTCATTAAGCTGCCTCCTAATATCATGTCGCAGTTATTTTGCTCTGATTTTGGCTTTATATGCAATTTGCGGTAGACGCAGAGGCGGGTTTTATGCTATTATAGGCGCAAAGATACTTAACGGAGGTTTTTCATTATGGAAATTACGGCTGCGGCGCTGTGGCTGAACACAGTCTTTGCCGGCTTTGACGCGAGTATTACTCTCGCCGTGCATGAGCTTTATAACTTGTGCGGCGGCTTCTTCACGCCGTTTTTTGAGTTCATTTCGTTCTTCGGCAAAGACGGGCTGCCGCTTATCTGCATCTCGCTTCTGCTCACGCTTTTCAAACCCACCCGCCGCTATGGCACGGCAATGTGCTTATCGCTGGCCGTGGGCGCGCTTATCACAAACTGCTGCCTAAAGGTGCTCATCGCGCGCCCGCGCCCATATGCGGACGAGAGCAGCATATTCCATCAGCTTTGGCTTTTAGTCGGCCAAAACCTTGAAAGCGACAAGAGCTTTCCCTCAGGGCACACCACGGCGGCCTTTGCCTCTATGACGGCCGTTTTCCTCGTGGGCGATCGGCGCTGGAGCTGGGCGGCGTACATCTTCGCCGTTTTGATGGGCATTGCGCGCATTTATCTTTGCGTCCACTTCCCCTCTGACGTACTCGGCGGGATAATCGCGGGGCTTATCGGCGGCTTTGTCGGCACGTACATTGCCCGGCGCTTCCCGAAAGTGTGGTATGAAAAGTCTCTATTTAAAAAGGCGGGTGGCTGAACGTGTTCGGATTCGGAAAGCTTAGATTCATAGGCGTTGACAAGAAGAAAATCGACGATGAAGAGCATATTGCAGACTATAATTCCGCCGAGGAAATAGGCCGCGTGCGCTTGGGCAAGCTCTGCCTATACTATCGCGACCTCGGCAAGAAATACTACGTTCCTTATGAATACATTGACCGCTCCTTTACCCGCATAAACGAGTGCGCCCCAGACGACGGGCCTATAATCCATTACTATCGGCTCATCCTCGTGCATGACGGCAGGGAATTTGCAAACCTCATCTTCAACGAGGAAAAGGACGTTGACCGCATTCACGCGCGCTTAAAAGAGATTCGCCCGGAAATTGAATACGGCTATATCCCGCCCGCCGACGGCAAGCGCACACGGCTTTCATGAAAGGCGGTGGGTGGCTATGTACGATGTTGTCGCCCTCGGCGAATTGTTGATTGACTTCACCTGCCAAGCGCTCGATGCGGACGGCTATCCCACCATGGCCGCGCACCCGGGCGGTGCACCGGCAAACTACCTCGCCGCGCTCAGCGCCTACGGCGCGAAAACGGCGCTTATCGGCAAGGTCGGGCGCGATGCGTTCGGCAAAATGCTTCTAAATACGCTCTTATCCTGCGGCATTTCCACCGAGGGCATGGCCGTGTCCGATGAAGCGTTCACTACCCTTGCCTTTGTCACATTGGACGCGCGCGGCGATAGGGAGTTTTCCTTTGCCCGCAAGCCCGGGGCAGACACGCTTTTGAGGTTTGACGAGGTAAAAAGCGATATAATAGACGCGTCCCGCGTTTTGCACTTCGGCACGCTTTCCATGACGGATGAGCCTGCGCGCACGGCAACGCGCAAGGCCGTTGAATATGCCGCGGCGCACAATAAGCTCATAAGCTTTGACCCCAATCTCCGCAAACCGCTTTGGAAAAGCGAAGAAGCGGCACGCGAGGAAACGCTCTGGGGCTTAGCTCACGCCGATGTGGTGAAAATAAGCGATGAGGAAGTGGAGTTCCTCTTCTCGCTCGCGCCTTTAGAGGGCGCAAGGCACATTACCGATGCGTTCGGCGTGAAGCTTGTGTACGTGACCTGCGGGGCGGCTGGGTGTTATTATAAAAATCCGCTCGCCGAGGGGTTTGTAGAAAGTCTCCCCGGCGTAAACGCCGTTGACACCACCGGCGCGGGGGACATTTTCGGCGGCTCGGCGATGTACGCGCTGCTCAAATCCGGCAAAGCGCCCGATGCGCTTTGCTCTGCGGAGCTTCAAAGCATTGTCCGCTTTGCCTCTGCCGCCGCAGGGTTATCCACGACAAAGCCCGGCGGGATATCTTCCGTGCCGAGCCTTGAAGCCGTAAACGAAGCAATGAAAACAGCATAT
>CAYRPD010000034.1:0-6265 GCA_964426095.1 uncultured Oscillospiraceae bacterium
TCCTCGGTGCGGCCTATGCGCGTCAGCTCGCTGTCCTTTTTCCAAAGGTAGCTCAGGCCAAGCTCCGTGCCCGCGTGAATGCGGCGGAAGTTTTCGCGGTGCTTTATGAAAATGGGTATGGCGGGCAGGGCGAGAATGGCAGCGCCCAGCCAGTATTTTGTCAGCATACCGTAGTACACCGGCCACACCACCGACATCGCCGCGCACGAAACCGCGACATAGTTTGTCACAATGGCGATTATAAGCGCGGTGCACAGCATGATTAAAAACACCTTCGGGTTGAACGCCAGCGCTATGCCGCCCAAGCACGCAAAGCCCTTGCCGCCGCGAAACTTCAAAAACACCGGGAACATATGCCCGAACACGCACGCCACGCCGCCCAGCGCCCCGGCAAAGCGAAGCTGCGGGAAGAGGTAGCTTGCAAGCTTCCAAGAGACAGTGGCCTTGCATATATCGAAAACCGCCACGAAAAGCCCCGCAAGCTTCCCGGCCATCAATACCGTGTTCGATGCGCCCGCGTTTTTAGACCCGGTTTCGCGCACATCGTAGCCCTTTATGAGACCGATTATATATGACGGGCTTATGCACCCGATGAAATAGCCTATAAGAATAATTTTACCCATGCTTGCGGCGAGATTCAATTCTCAACACTCCTTTTCGATTATTCGCAATCCAATCTTAAAATTTTAACATCAACATAACAGTATACATGAATGCGCGAAAAATTCAAGCCGATTTTATTTTGCAAATTTTCTTCTATAATTAACCTACGTTATTTTCCGCCCGTTGCGCACATAATTAAATATGCGAAAATTAAGCACGCTTAGCGCGGGAGGGAGACAGATATAAAATGAAAAAAGCAGCGGTAACGGCGGTGATGTGGCTTGTGCTGTGCGCTCTTTTCCCCACGGCGGCATGGGCGAGGGAGCTTGTTGTGGGCGGCCAAGCCGTGGGCATACAGGTAGGCACGAGCGGGGTTATCGTGGCGGGGCTGACGCAGGTGGAATCGGCCACGGGCGCGAAAAGCCCGGCGGAGAGCGCCGGGGTGCAAAAGGGCGATGTGATAAGGGAGATAAACGGCGAGCGGGTGGATAAGGCCGCCGCGCTTATAGACGCAGTGGCGGAGCTTGAGGGCAAGAGCGCGGTTTTGACCCTCACGCGCGCAGGAAAGACCCTGCGCGTGACCGTGCAGCCCGTGCAGAATAAGGACGGGCAGTGGATGCTGGGGATGTGGCTGCGTGACGGCGTTTCCGGCATCGGCACGCTCACATTTTGCGACCCCGAAACCGGGCTTTACGGCGCGCTCGGCCACAGCATAAGCGACAGCGACAGCGGCGCGCTGCTGCCCATAGGCGAGGGGAGCATTACGGAAGCGGAAATCGTGGCGGTGACGCGGGGCGCTCCCGGCGCGCCGGGCGAGCTGAACGGCTGCGCCGATATAGGCAAGGCGCTCGGCAGCATAGACGCGAACACCGCCCACGGCATATTCGGCAAGGCGTACACCGCGCTCGGCACGCGGCGCGTGCAAACGGGCGAGATAAGCACGGGCGCGGCCACGATAGTTTCAACCGTCAAGGGCGGCGCGCCGCGCGAGTACAGCGCCGAGATAAACCGCATATACCGCGACAATGAGGGCGAGCACGTCATGCTCACCGTGACCGACAGCGAGCTTGCCGCCGTCACGGGCGGCATAGTGCAGGGAATGAGCGGCAGCCCCATTTTGCAGGGCGGGAAGCTCGTGGGCGCGGTGACGCACGTGTTTGTCAACGACCCCATGCGCGGCTACGGCGTGAGCATACAGGATATGCTCGCTTCCGCGGGCGTGGCCGACCTTGCCGCGTAGCACGAACGGGAGAAGAGAATAGGAGTGGGACTGGTGGGAGAAGCGGCGCTTCTCCCGCTTGCCGCTGTTGACGAGAGGGAATAATTCGTATATAATAAAGTCAGAATAAAGTACGAGGGGGCGCTCTAATGGTAATACGATCCGCAACGGCACTGCGCAACGACTATGACGGCATGGTGCGCTTGGCAAAGGAGAAGCAAAGCCCGATTTATCTCACGCGCAACGGTGACGGGGAAATGGTGTTCGTGCCGATTGAGGTGTGGGAAAAGCGCGAGGCGGAGCTGAATTTGCTTGAAGAAATGCTCCGGCGCGAGAAAAGCCGCCTTGCCGGCAGCCGCACAAGCTCGCAAGCGCAAATGGAGAGCATAGCGGAGGACATTCTGCGTGAAGATTGAATGGCTTTTTGAAGCGCAAAACGAGTTTCGCGACCTGCTGCTCTACTACCGCAACACCGTGGGCGTAAAGTACGCGCGGGCGTTTTCCGACAAGGTGCTGAGCGCTGTCGGGCACCTGGAGCAGTTTCCCGAAATCGGCGTGCTGCGGCGTGATACGCTCATGGGCAAGCACGGCTTTCGCGCGCTTTTTGTGGAGCAATATGTGTGCATTTACCGCATAGAGGATGAGTGCGTCTACATATATCATATAAGCGACGCGCGGAAGAATTATATCTATAACATCTTTGGGGTAGAATAGGAGTGGGACTGGTGGGAGAAGCGGCGCTTCTCCCGCTTGCTCTTTCTTTCAAACAAACCCCTTGACTCTTACATTATGTCAGGCATTATAATAGCGCCGAGCTCAAAAAAGACGGTATAAAGCCGAATCCATGGAGGACGCAGAATGTTAAAGATAGGTGATTTTTCGCGATTATCCAGAGTGAGCATACGAATGCTGAGGTATTATGATGAGGCGGGGCTGATAAAGCCGGTGACGGTGGATAAGTACACCGGCTACCGCTACTACCGCGAAGAGCAGCTGCACACAATGAGCAAAATAACCGCTTTGCGCGATATGGGCTTCGGCGTGGGCGAGATAGGCGAGCTTTTGCAATGCGAGAGCGACAAAGCAAAAACCGCGCGCATTTTCGCCGAACAGCGCGCCAGGCTCGGCGAGGAAGCGGAAAGGCTCGGCATGAGGATGAAGCTTTTGGATGATGCGATTATCGCGCTGAGAAAGGACAAAAGCATGAAATACGATTGCGTTATAAAAACTCTGCCCGAAAGATACGTGGCTTCCGTGCGTCAAACGCTTCCCAAATACGAGGAAGAGGGGCGCTTGTGGCACTTGCTGTACAGCGAGACGAAGCAGCAGGGCTTGCGCACGGCGGCAGATGCAAAGGCAACGGCGATTCTGCACGACAGAGAGTACAGAGAAAGCGATGTGGATGTTGAAGTGCAGATAAGCGTAGAGGGGGAGTACTGCGATACCGAGCACGTGAAATTCAAAACCGTGCCCGCGCAAAAGGTGGCTTCCGTAACGTTTACCGGGTCATATTCGCAGTTTTCCGCCGCGTATGCGGCGCTGGCGGCGTGGGTGAACGAAAACGGGTATGAATTTAACGGGTCGATGATGGATATTTACCACGTCAGCCCCAACGAAACGCGAAACCCCGATGAATTCGTGACGGAAATCTGCTGCCCGATAATAAAGGCGTAAAATTTACACTTCCCTTATCCCTCTCGGCTTGGTATAATGACAAATACCACTTCCGAGAGGGAGGTTTTTTATCTTGAAAACGGATATCGAAATCGCACAGGCGGCGAAGATGAAGCCCATCTGGGAAATCGCCGCGCGCGCGGGAATAGACGAAAAATATTTGGAAGAGTACGGGCGGTATAAGGCCAAGGTGGATTTGAGCTACCTCGATTCAGCGCCCGCAAAGCGCCCCGGCAAGCTCATCCTTGTCACGGCGATTACGCCCACGAGCGCCGGAGAGGGCAAAACCACCACGGCTATCGGCCTTGCCGACGCGCTCACGCGCATGGGTAAGCGCGCCGTAATCGCCATGCGCGAGCCATCCTTGGGGCCGGTGTTCGGCCTTAAAGGGGGCGCAACCGGCGGCGGCATGGCGCAGGTCGTGCCGATGGAGGATATCAATCTCCACTTCACCGGAGACATCCACGCGATAGGCGCGGCGACAAACCTTTTGGCCGCGATGATAGATAACCACATCTACCAAGGCAACGCCCTCGGCATTGACCCCGAGCGTATCACGTGGCGGCGGTGCGTGGACATGAACGACAGGCAGCTTCGGCACATTGTGTCCGGCGGCGGCAAGCGCACGGACGGCGTGGAGCGCGAGGACGGCTTTGACATCACCGTGGCAACCGAGACTATGGCGATATTCTGCCTTGCGCGCTCCTTGAGCGACCTCAAAGAACGCTTGGGGCGGATAGTCGTGGGCTACAGCTACGCCGGGGAAGAGATAACCGCGCGTGATATCGGCGCGGTGGGGGCAATGACGGCGCTTTTGAAAGACGCGATAAAGCCCAACCTTGTGCAGACCTTAGAGGGCACGCCCGCCTTCGTCCACGGCGGGCCGTTTGCCAACATCGCGCACGGCTGCTCGTCCGTTTTGGCAACGCGCATGGCGATGAGCTGCGCCGACTACACCGTGACTGAGGCGGGCTTCGGCGCGGACTTGGGCGCGGAAAAATTCTTGGATATAAAATGCCGCGTGGCCGGGCTTGCGCCGGACGCGGCTGTGATAGTTGCAACGGTGAGGGCGCTTAAAATGCACGGCGGCGCGGATAAAAACGCGCTGAGCGCGGAAAACCTCGCCGCGCTGAAAGCGGGCATGGCCAACCTTGTGCGCCATGCCGACACCGTGAAAAACACCTTCGGCCTCAACTGCGCCGTGGCGCTCAACCGCTTTGAAAGCGACACGGAAGCGGAAATTGACCTCGTAAAAGCAGAGTGCGAAAAGCTCGGCATTAAGGTGTGTCTGTGCGAGGTGTGGGAAAAAGGCGGCGCGGGCGGCATGGAGCTTGCTCAAGAGGTCGTGCGGCTGTGCAACGCCCGGGGCGATTTTCGCTTTGCGTATGAGGACAATATCGGCATAGAAGAAAAGCTCGCCGCCGTGACGAAAAGGGTGTACGGCGGGCGGGGTGTGAAGCTCACGGACGAGGCGAGAGCGCAAATTGCGCGCCTAGAATCGCGCGGGTACGGCGCGCTTCCCGTGTGCATTGCCAAGACGCAAAGTAGCCTCACGGACGACAAAACGCGCCTCGGCGCACCCACGGATTTCGACATCACCGTGCGCGAGGTGCGCGTGAGCGCCGGGGCGGGGTTCACGGTTGCTTTGACCGGGGACATACTCACCATGCCAGGGCTGCCGAAAAAGCCCGCCGCCGAGGGGATAGACGTGGATAACGAGGGAAAGATAACGGGGTTATTCTGATGAAAAAGATGCTGCTGCCGACAAAAGACGTGATGAAGTCGGCCTTTATAAAGTCCCTGCCCGTGATGTGCAGCTACCTTTTCATCGGCCTTGCCTACGGCATGGCGATGCAGGAGAGCGGCTTTGCGTGGTACTGGGCGGCGATAGTGAGCGCAACGGTGTACACGGGGGCGTTTCAATTCGTGCTGACTACGTTCATGGCGAGCGGGGCATCGCTCGTCACCGTGGCGATGACGGCGCTTTTGATGAACAGCCGCCAAACCTTTTACGCCCTCACCTTTTTAAATGACTTCAAGGCTATGGGCAAGCGCAGGTTTTACATGATTCACACGCTCACGGACGAAACCTACGCCGTGAACTGCTCGCTCACGGAGATGCCCGACCCCGAGCGGCGCGACACGATGTTTACCGTTGCCGTGCTCAGCCGGATATACTGGATTGTAAGCTCCGCCCTCGGTGCGATAATAGGCCAGCTTTTGCCGTTTCAGCTGGAGGGGATAGACTTTTGCATGACGGCGATGTTCGTGGTTATTATGATTGACCAGTGGGAAAAGGCGGACAACCACGCCCCGGCGCTTGCAGGGCTTGGGATAGGCACGGCGTGCCTGCTGCTGTTTGGGGCGAGTAGGTTTATGCTCCCGGCGCTGTTGATTACCTCGGCGCTGCTCATCCTCACGGGCGGAAAGGAGACGGCGGCAAAATGAAAATCGGGTATATAATTGCCGCAATCGTGGTGTCGGCGGCGGTAACGCTTATGCTGCGCGCGCTGCCGTTCGTGGCCTTTCGCGGGGAAAAGACCATGCCCGCGTGGTTGGAGCGGCTGGGAAAGACGCTGCCGAGCGCGATAATGGCGGTGCTGGTGGTGTACTGCGTGAAAGGCGCGGCGGCGGACTTTGTCGGCACGGGTGTGCCGCAGCTTTTGGCCGTGGCGGTTGTGGCGGTGAGCTATAAGCTGCGCCACAGCACGTTTTTGAGCATTATCCTCGGCACGGGAGTGTATATGGTGCTGTTGAGGGTGCTGTGAG
>CAYRPD010000034.1:6365-7570 GCA_964426095.1 uncultured Oscillospiraceae bacterium
GTTCGCTTACGCGAAAACGTACTTTTTCAGCCTGTCGAGGGCTTCGACAAGGCGGGACTGGGGCAGGGCGAGATTCATGCGGATGGTGTTCGGCCAAATGAACGCCTCGCCGTCCTGCCATATCACGCCGCAACGAACGCCGCGGTGCTCAAGCTCTGTTATGCTTATGCCGTGGGCGGCGCAATACTCGGCGCAGTCAAGATAGAGCATATATGTCCCCTGCGGGTGCATGATGCGTATGCCGGGGGCGGCTTCGGCGAAGAAGTCACAGGCGATGCGGGCATTTTCCGCGATAACGGCGCGCATTTCATCGCACCACGCTTCGCCCTCGGGCGAGTACGCGCCGACAAGCGCGCGCATGGAGAGCACGTTTGCGTCATTATAATGGCTCATCTCGCTCACGCGGTTTACGCGGTCACGCAGGTACTTATTATATATGATGTGGTACGACCCCACAAGCCCGGCGAGGGAGAAGGTCTTGCTGGGCGCGTAAAAGGCCACGGTGCGCTCGCGCGCATCGGCGGAGACGGACTGAGTGGGTATGTGCTTATAGCCGGGGAAGATGATGTCCGACCAAATCTCGTCCGAAATGACAACGCAGTCATTCTTGCGGTAAACTTCCATAGCGCGCTCTATCTCCTCGCGCTCCCACACTCTGCCGCTGGGGTTATGGGGCGAACAGAACACGGCAAGATGTATGTCATTTTCGCGAAGCTTCTTATCCATGTCCTCATAGTCCATGCGCCAAACGCCGTTTTCATCGCGAACAAGCGGAGAGTGGACTATCACGCGGCCTAAGTCATTGAGGGTGTGGGTAAAGCCGATGTACGTGGGGGAATGCAGAAGTATCTTATCCCCGGGAGAGGAGAACGCCTGCACCGCCGAGCTTACCCCGCCGAGCACGCCGTTTTCATAGCCGATGTGCTCGCTTTTCAAATCCACTGCGCCGTTGCGGCGGGTCTGCCAAGAGATGATAGCGTCATAGTATTCTTCCGGCAGGGCAAAGTATCCGAGGCAGGGCATATCAAGGCGCGCGCGAATGGCATCGAGCACACAGGGGGCAACGGGAAACGCCATGTCCGCAATCCACATGGGGATAGGGTCGAAGCCCGCATCGGGAGCAACGCCTTCAAAGGGAATTTTATCGGCGGCAAGGGAATCGTGGCCGCGGCGGTCGATAACGGTGGTAAAATCGTATTTCATAT
>CAYRPD010000034.1:7670-13590 GCA_964426095.1 uncultured Oscillospiraceae bacterium
AAACGCGAACAAAGCTCGCTCATGCGCGAATCGGCAAGGTAACACACATCGGGCTTTTTATCGTAAAAGCGGGAAATGAGGCTTTCACCTTGATGCATAACGTAAAAATACCTGCACTGCGGTAGTACGGCGGTTTTCGCGGCGCGCTCCAAGCAGTCAAAGATAAAGAGCCTGTCCTCGCCCCAACGATAGTCGAGAAAGGCGAGCTTATTATCGCGCAGAAGCGACACGGAAAAGAGCTTCGCCCAAACCTGGTTAAGGAGATTCGCCGTATATAGGCGCGGCAGCGCCTCGCCGAGCGTGGAAGCGTCCAGCATGGCTTCCGCTTCAAAATAATCGCGCTTTGACCCGTCCGGGTTTAATATAGTAAAGCCCATGAGCACAAGCTCCGCGCCGAGAGCGGCGGCAGAGAGCGCGTATTCCACGGCATCGGGCGCAAGATAATCGTCCGCATCGCAGAACATGATGTACTCGGTCTCATCGGATACCTCTGCTATCCCGCGGTTACGCGCCCCGGCGGGGCCGGAGTTGGGTATGCTTATTATGCGCGCGCGCTCATCGTCGCCCACGGCGGCGCGGGCGGCGGAGACGGTATTGTCCGAAGAGCCGTCATCTATCAACAAAAGCTCAATGCGCGTGTGGGTTTGCTTTAGTATGCTTTCCACGGCGCGCGCGATATACTCCTCGGCGTTGTACGCCGGGATTATTACCGAAACCAAGGGCTTGTACATTTACTGTTCCTTTCCGCTGCTCGCAATGACAGTGAGATAATCATACATCGGCATCATCGCCGAGAACGTATCGGCCAATATCCGGGGAAGCTCGGGGGATAAAATGTCCCCGCCGAAGTCGCGCGTGCAGTCAATGCCGGGGCGCTTGCGGTTATACCATTGGCCTATTGCGCCGTCATACTGCCCCTTGGGCTTTTTGTACTCCTCGCCCGCGACATGAAAGCCCTTGAGCTTTCCTAAGTCTTTGGCAATGCGCTCAAAGCGGGCGGGGTTTGCGTCAATACTGCGGCGAAACAGCTCCATTTGCGTCGCCGTGGCGCTGTAAAACCCCATGCCGAGGCTGTAGTCCGCCGCGCCGATTTCAAACCAAAACATCGGCCCTTCCAAAAGCTTGTTGTCGGCCTTTATGGAAAACCAAAGGTGATCCTTATACGGCCCTCTTCCGTGCAGGCGGCGCGCATCGCGATAAATGCGGGCAATGTGCAGCAAAAGGGGCTTGTCAGGATGGGCGGCGCAAAGAAGCTCATAGGTTTCCTGCGCCAAGAGCTTGAGCGGGCGGTTCAAAACCTCTTCAAACTCCGCCTTATGCTCCAAAAACCAAGGGCGCTCGTTGTTAAAGGCCAAGTCCCACAGAAACTGCGAGGTGGCGGGCGTAAAGCCCGCGAATTTATTTTCATCCATAAAGTAATACCGTCTTGTAATCATAAAATATCAGCTTATTATAGCATACATTGTCAGCTTTGTTCAAGAGCGGGTTTTGCTCCGGGGCAAAAGCGCAAAAAGTGCGCAAAAATATTAACATCGGGCGCGAAAAAGCGCTCGCGGCGCTGTACAAACGCGAACGGGTGTGATAATATAACAATGTATATTCTTTTTTGCAGTGTACTGCACGGAGGAAACGAAAATGAAGATTATAATTGCCGGAGCAGGGAAAAGCGGCTTTGCCGTGGCCAAGACCCTTTCCGAAGAGGGGCATGACATCACGGTTATCGACAAAAGCGGCGATATAATAACCCAAGTATCAAATGCGCTGGATGTTATCTGCATCGAGGGCAACGCCACCAACCCCGAATCGCTTATAGGCGCGGGCGCGGCAGAGGCGGATATGCTCGTTGCGGCAACGCGCAGCGACGAGGTCAACATGATTTGCGGCATTGCCGCGCGCAAGCTCGGCACGGCGCACGTAATTGCGCGTATACGCGACCCCGAGTACATGACGCAGACGGCGTTTTTGCGCGAGACGATGGGGCTTTCGATGATAATAAACCCGGAGCTTGAATGCGCAAGGGAGATTGCGCGCATTCTGCGCTTTCCGAGCGCGGCGCGCGTGGACGTGTTCTCCAAGGGCAGTGTGGAAATCGTGGAGCACCGCGTGCTCCCCGGTGAGTCGCTGGACGGGATAGAGCTGAAGAGCTTGCCGTCCAGCGTGAAAGCGGCAGTGCTCGTAAGCGTGGTGGAGCGCGAGGGCGAGGTATTTATCCCGAACGGCGATTTCGTGCTGCGCGGGGGAGACAAGCTGAGCATAACCGGCTCTTCCCACGAGCTGAGAAAGTTCTTCACCGCCGTGGGCAAGTACAAAAAGCCCGTGAAAAAGGTGCTTATAATGGGCGGCGGGCGCATCGCCGTGTACTTGACGACGATGTTGCAGGAATCGGGCATGAGCGTGACGCTTGTGGAGCGTGACCGCGCCCGCTGTGACGCGCTTTGCGACCTTATCCCCGATGCAAACATAATCTACGGCGACGCGACCAACAGCGATGTGTTGCAGGAAGAGGGCATACGCGCGTGCGATGCGTTCGTGGCGCTCTCGGGTGACGATGGGGACAACATAGTTACCAGTATGTACGCAAGCCAATGCAAGGTGGGCACGATAGTCACCAAGGTCAACCGCGAGCATTTTACCGACATCATGGAAAGCTCGGGGCTTGACTGTATCGTTTCGCCCAAGGAGCTTGTGGCGCAGCAGCTTGCGCGCTATGTGCGCGCGATGAGCAACTCCGCCGGAAGCAGCATGGAAACCCTCTACAAGCTTGCCGACGGCAAGGTGGAGGCGCTGGAATTCACCGTGGGCGAGGGCTTCGGCGGCAAGGGGCAGACCCTGCGCGAGCTGAAGCTGAGAAAGGGCGTTCTTTTGTGCGCGGTGATACGCGGCACAAAGAGCATTATCCCCGACGGCAACACCGCGCTCCTGCCGGGGGATCACATAGTGGCCGTGGCAAGCGCCGGGGTTTTGAAAACACTGGACGGTATACTTGCCTGAGAGGTAAAGAATAAAGACTATGAACAAGGCTGTGATTGCCCGGATACTGGGCAAAGTGCTTTTGATATTCGCCGCGCTCATGCTTTTGCCGATGTGCGTGGGGCTTTACTACGGAGAGAGTGCAAGGGCGTTCCTGCTCGCTGCCGTGATTACGGCGGCAGTCGGCGGGGCGCTGTGCGCCGTGCCGGGTAAGGAGCGGGAGCTGTACTCCCGCGAGGGCTACGCCGCCGTGGGCTTGGCGTGGCTGTGCATGGGGCTTTTCGGGGCGCTGCCGTTTGTACTGAGCGGCGATATCCCCAACTACATAGACGCAGTGTTTGAAACCGTGTCGGGCTTGACGACCACGGGCGCGTCCATCGTGCCGAACGTGGAGGGAATGAGCCGCGGCGGCCTGTTTTGGCGGCTTTTTACGCACTGGATAGGCGGCATGGGTGTGCTTGTGTTCATAATGGCGGTTATGCCCGCCGGGGACGAGCATTCCATGCACATTATGCGCGCGGAAGTGCCGGGGCCGACAGTGGGTAAGCTTGTGCCCAAGGCGCGGCAGACGGCGAGGATATTATATATCATCTACGCCGCGCTGACGGTTACAGAAACTATTCTCCTAAAGCTCGGCGGTATGAGCTTTTATGACGCGATTTTGCACGCCTTTGCCACGGCCGGTACGGGCGGGTTTTCCACGCGGGCGGCATCAATCGCCGCGTATGACAGCGTGTATATTGAGCTGGTTATAGGCGTTTTCCTCGTCATCTTCGCGGCAAACTTCAACCTATACTATCTTATCCTTATAGGTCGGGCGCGCGAGGCGCTGAAAAGTGAGGAGCTGCACTGGTATCTCGGCATTATCGCGCTCGCCACGCTCGGCATTGCGGGGTCAATTGCGAAGATGTACGGCGGGTTTGCCGTGGGACTGCGGCACGCATTTTTCAATGTGACCTCTATAATGAGCACGGCCGGCTTCGGCACGGTGGACTTTACCCAATGGCCGACCATTGCGCAGTATACGCTTGTTATTTTGATGTTCATCGGCGGGTGCGCGGGCGGCACGGGCGGCGGAATGAAGCTCAGCCGCGTAATGCTGCTTATAAAAAGCGCGGGAGCGGATATCGCGTCCACGCTTCACCCGCGCGAGGTGCATTCCGTGCGCATGGACGGCAAGCGCGTGGAGAGCGGCACGACCAAGGCGGTATATTGCTATTTCTTCGCGTACATGATGATTATGACGCTCACGGGGCTTCTCGTGTCGCTTGACGGATATGATTACGCCACAAGCTTTACCGCGGCGCTTTCATGTATGTCGAACATCGGGCCGGGGCTGGGGCTTATAGGCCCTATGGGGAGTTTCGCGATTTTTTCCCCGCCGACAAAAATCGTGCTGACAGTGGCCATGCTTTTGGGTAGGCTTGAAATCTATCCGATTATTATCCTCGCAAGTCCGATTCTTTGGCGCAAACGCGCAAAATAAACGGGATTTGCCCGTTTGAAAGAGGCAGGGAAGAAACACCGTGAACTACAGAATGGTTGCCAAAATCGCCGGAATGGTGCTTTTGTGCTTTGCCGCGCTTATGCTTTTGCCGATGCTGGTGAACGTATGGGCGGGGGAGAGCGTAAAGGGCTTTGCCGTGGGGCTTGCCGCTACGGCGGCGGCAGGGGGCGCGCTTACAGTGTGCTTCAAGCCGCGCTCCCGCGCGATATACTCGCGCGAGGGCTTTGCCTCGGTGAGCTTGGCGTGGATACTCATGGGGCTTTTCGGGGCGATTCCGTTTGTCGTGAGCGGGGATATACCGAGCTATTTTGACGCGGTTTTTGAAACCGTGTCGGGCTTGACGACTACGGGAGCTTCCATTGTGCGCGATATTGACGCGATGAGCCGCGGCGGCCTCTTTTGGCGCAACTTCCTAGAGTGGCTCGGCGGCATGGGCGTGTTGATATTCATAATGGCGGTACTGCCCATGGGCGGGGAGCACTCAATGCACATTCTGCGCGCGGAGGTGCCGGGGCCGACCGTGGGTAAGCTCGTGCCGCGCGCGGGGGACACGGCGAAGATACTTTATATTATCTACACCGTTTTGACCCTGCTGGAAACCGCGCTTTTGATGCTCGGCGGGCTGAGCTTTTACGATGCGGTTTTGTACGCGCTTTCCACCGCCGGAACGGGCGGCTTCACCGCGAGCAATGCGGGCTTGGCGGTGTACAACAATGCGTACATAGAAATGGTTATCGCGGTGTTTTTGACGCTCTTTGCCGTCAACTTCAACCTTTACTATTTGATTTTGGCCGGGCGCGTGCGCTTGGCGCTGAAAAGTGAGGAGCTGCACCGCTATGTCGGCATTTTGCTCACGGCCACGGTGGCAATCGCGGCGGGCTTGGTGCGCACCTACGGCAGCGTGTTCACTGCGCTGCGCCATGCGTTTTTCAACTCCGTCAGCCTTATGAGCACGGCGGCCTTTGCCACGGTGAACACGATGGAGTGGCCGCAGTATACGCGCGTTATCCTCGTGCTTTTGATGTGCATAGGCGGGTGCGCGGGCAGCACGGCGGGCGGCTTAAAGGTCAGCCGTGTGGTGCTGCTTTTCAAAACGGCGGCGGTGGATGTGCGCCGGGTGCTCCACCCGCGCGAGGTGCGCCGCGTCTCCATGGACGGGCGGCGCGTGGACGAGAGCACAACGCAGGCGGTGTACTGCTACTTTTGGCTGTATTTTCTCATCATCCTTGCCACGACCTTTATTGTCTCCTTTGACGGGCATGAGTTTTCCGTGTGCCTGACGGCGGCGCTGTCGTGTATGTCGAACATCGGGCCGAGCATGAGCCTTGTAACCGCGGCAGAGGGGTATTTGATATTCTCGCCCTTTACGCGCTTTGTGCTGATGTGGGTAATGCTCTTAGGCAGGCTTGAAATTTACCCCCTGCTTATCCTGCTCGCCCCGTC
>CAYRPD010000035.1:0-13553 GCA_964426095.1 uncultured Oscillospiraceae bacterium
AGCGCGAGCGCGTGGAAGCCTGCATAAACGAGCACACCCGTGCCATACTCATCACGAACCCCGGCAACCCCACGGGCGCGGTGCTGACGCATGATGAGCTGAAGCTGCTGCTGGATATCGCGCGCGAGCACAAGCTCTTTATCGTATGTGACGAGGTTTACAGAGAGTTTGTATACTCCGATGCGCCCCTTGTGAGTGCGCTGCAATACGAGGGGTACGAAGATAACGTTGTGGTGATAGATTCCGCGTCCAAGCGCTTCAGCGCGTGCGGGGCGCGTATAGGAATGCTGATAAGCAAAAACCGCGAGCTTATCGACCAGTGCATGAAATGGTGTCAATGCCGGTTGTCTGTTTCCACCGTGGATCAGCTTGCCGCGGCGGAGCTTTACTCCGTGGATAGCTCGTACTTTGCCGCCGTGCGCGAAGAGTATAAGGCGAGGCGCGATGCGATTATGGCAAAGCTTATGCAGATTCCGGGCGTTGTGTGCAAAGTGCCGGAGGGCGCATTCTACGTGATGGCCGCCCTGCCCGTGGACGATGCGGACAAGTTCCAAACCTGGCTGCTCGATGAGTTTGACGACAACGGCGAGACGGTTATGTTCGCTTGCGGCGAGCCGTTTTACGCCACGCCCGGCAAGGGCAAAAACGAGGTGCGCATGGCCTACGTGCTCAAGCGCGAGGCGCTGGAGCGGGCAATGGATATCCTAGCAAAGGCCATAACCGAGTACAACAAAACACACTGAATATAACCACACAAAAGGGTGTTGCGAAGCCGCAACACCCTTTTTATCTCCTATTCCCCTATTGAAATTATTCCTTGCCCTTGGCGGCAAGGCGCGCAGTACGCGCCTTATCACGCGCTTTTTTAGCGCTTGCGTCCAGCGCCGCGCCCAAGCACAGCCCCACCGCAACGCCCAAGCCCATGCCGAGCGCAAGACTATTCCTCTGCGCACCGAAAGCCGGCCCCAAGCTCATGCCAAGGCACATATAAATCGCCGTCCAATTCGTCAGCGCGCACTCCAGCACGAAGCGCGGCCCTTCCTCGCCCTCGCCGTCCGGCACAAAGCCGCATTTTTCAAGCACGCGGCGGGACGCGGCATTATCGGGCGCGGTCTCCGCCTCGACAAAGTAAACATCCCCCTGCTCGAAAGCCCACTTTGTCATGGCCTGCACGGCCTCAGTGGCGTAGCCCTGCCCCTCGCATTCCTTGAGCACGCCGTAGCCTATTTCCACGGCGTAATTCTTCGCCGCGCCCTTAAAGTCGATATCGCCGATATATGCGCCGGTATTCTTATCCGTGATGCTCCACGGCGCGTGCCACACGCGCTTATCCGGGTCATTCTTGCACCCGGCGAGCATTTGCTCATACGCCGCGCGAAGCTCACTATCGGCGGTTTTATCTATAAGCGCGGCCACTTCCTCATCCGTCATGGGGCGGAGAATGAGCCGCTTTGTTTTGATTACGGGGTCTTTTTTCTTCATTGTCTGTCTCTCGATTCTTCTATGAGCTTGTGCGTTACGAAACGCGCGTTTGCTATTATACGCGCATTTTCTCGTGCTGTCAAGCCGTGCAAAGCGCTTATTTTCCTTGACAAAGCAAGGGGCGGAATATACAATAGAAAAACACGGTTGCGCCGAGCGCGCGGCCTCATTACGACGGAGCAAGGGCTCTGGCGATTGATTGGAGAAAACAAAAATGGCAAAAGACAAAAAGGTAGAACAAATCACCGACATGGAGGTTGACTTTGCGCAGTGGTTCACCGATGTGTGCATCAAGGCGGAGCTTGTTGACTACTCCAACGTGAAAGGGCTTTTCATTCTGCGCCCCTACGGCTACGCGCTGTGGGAGAACATCCAGAGCATACTGGACGGTATGTTCAAGCGCGACGGGCACGAGAACGTATCCATGCCCATGCTCATCCCGGAAAGCCTGCTGCAAAAGGAAAAGGATCACGTGGAGGGCTTCGCGCCCGAATGCGCGTGGGTAACCGTCGGCGGGAGCGAGGAGCTGCCCGAACGGCTTTGCATCCGCCCCACGTCCGAGACGCTTTTCTGCGACCATTGGAGCCATGTTGTGCATTCCTGGCGCGATTTGCCGATGCTTTATAACCAGTGGTGCTCCGTGCTGCGCTGGGAGAAAACCACGCGCCCGTTCTTGCGCGGGAGAGAATTTTTGTGGCAAGAGGGGCACACCCTGCACGCGACCGAGCAGGAAGCGCGCGAAGAGACGCTCCACCAGCTTGAGGTGTACGCAGACCTCTGCGAAAACTACCTCGCAATGCCCGTTATCCGCGGCAACAAGACGGACAAGGAGAAGTTCGCGGGCGCTGTGAACACGTACACGATAGAGTGCATGATGCACGACAAAAAGGCGCTCCAGTCCGGCACGAGCCACTATTTCGGCCAAGGCTTTGCCGAGCAGTTTAACATCACCTTTACCGACAAGGACAACCAGCAAAAGCACCCGTATCAGACCTCTTGGGGGCTTTCCACGCGCATTATCGGCGGCATAATCATGACCCACGGCGACAATAACGGCCTCGTCCTGCCGCCGCGCATCGCACCCGTGCAGGTTATCGTTGTGCCGGTGGCGCAGCACAAAGAGGGCGTGACGGAAAAGGCCACAGCCGTTTACGAAGCGCTCAAGGCCGCCGGAATACGCACGAAGATAGACGTGAGCGACAACAGCCTCGGCTGGAAGTGCGCACAGTACGAGATGAAGGGCGTTCCCCTGCGCATAGAGCTTGGGCCGCGCGACATCGAAAACGGCGTGTGCATGGCCGTAAGGCGCGATAACGGCGAGAAGATAAGCGTATCTCTTGACGAGCTTACCGCGCGCGTGCCGCAGCTTTTGGACGATGTTCAGGCCGGGCTTTACGCCAAGGCCAAGGCCAACTTGGATGAGCACACCTACCCCGCCTACTCCTTGGAAGAGGCAAAGCAGCTTCAGCAGGAAAAGGGCGGCTTCATCAAAACCATGTGGTGCGGCGAGCTTGACTGCGAGCTGGCAATGAAAGAAAAGGCCGGTATGTCCTCGCGTTGCATCCCCTTTGAGCAGGAGAATCTGGGCGAAGTGTGCGCTTGCTGCGGTAAGCCCGCCAAGCACATGATCTACTGGGGCGTAGCATACTAAAGTTTAATATACCGATTAAGACGGGAGAAACCGAAGCTTTTCGATTTCTCCCGCTTTTTGTGCTTACGGTCAATTTTGTTCTGAAATAATATTTTAAGCTATTTAATGCACGGCTTTTTTATTTGACTTTGTATCGGCATATAGTTTATTGTTTAAAACAGGCGGCGAGGGCGCAAATAAAACGGCCGAGATACATATTATTTCATTGAAATAACTGCGAAAAAGTGTTATTATAACAAGGTATTTTTGCGAGAAACGGCAACGCCGCCGCAGGAAATCAAATACGCAAATAAACGGAGGTGAAAGAATGGAAGAGACGAGCAACGCTTTGTTTGCGATAGGGCCGATTGAAGTGACCGGCACGGTTGTGACGATGTGGGTTATAACGGCGGTTTTGACGCTGTTATCTATACTCGCCACGCGCAACATGAAAGATGAGCCGGGCTTACTGCAAAACTTGGCCGAGCAAGCGGTAGGCAAGCTGCACGGATATTTCAGCGGCATACTCGGTAAGCCACTGACGGATAAATATTTCCCCGTGCTCGCTACGCTCTTTATTTTCATCATTGTCAGCAACTACTCTGGGCTTCTGCCCGGTGCGGGGCATTTGAAGGCTTTCAAGGTGCCCACGGCAAGCCTGTCGGTCACGGCGGCCTTGGCAATAGTCGGGTTTTTCACGACGCACACTATCGGCGTGAAAGAGCGCGGCTGGAAAGGCTACCTCAAGTCATTTTTGAGCGTGATGCTGCCGCTGACGCTGGTGGAACAGCTTGTGCGCCCGTTCTCACTGGCATTGCGACTGTTCGGCAACCTTTACGGCGAGGAAATGGTTACGGAGAACCTCTACTCCATATTCCCCATACTCGTGCCGCTCGTGATGAACGTGCTGAGCTTGCTGTTCTGTCTTATTCAAGCGCTTGTTTTCACTATGCTGCTTTCTCTGTACATAGCGGAAGCGGTAGAGGAAGAAGAATAATCATCAAACTATTTTAATTATAATAAGGAGATAAAAACAATGGATATCACTAACGGACTTATTGCAATCGCCGCCGCACTCACCATGTCTTTGAGCAGCATCGCCCCCGCTATCGCACAGGGCAAAACCGCCACGCAGGCTATGGAATCCATCGCCCGTCAGCCGGAAGCCGCCAAGGACATTCGTTCTTCCCTGATTCTTTCTCTCGGTCTTATGGAAGCGCTGGCTATTTACGGCCTGCTTATCGCTTTCATGCTCATTTCCAAGATAGCATAATCATCCCCGTCGCGCCGCAATGCGTTAACCGCTTGCGCAGGGCGCGGTCGATATAAAAAGCGGTGAAGGAGATAAATATGCTGAGTATCAATTTTTCAGAGCTTGTTCTCACCATTATAAGCTTCTTCCTTTTGCTGTTTTTGCTCAACAAATTTCTCTACACCCCCGTGCTTAAATTCATGCGCGAGCGCCAAGCGCGCGTAGACGCGAGCTTGGAAAAAGAGCGCCTTGCGCAAGAAGAGGCAAGCGCACTTGAAGCGCAGATAAACGCCGACCTTGCCGCAAAGCGCGACGAGGCCAAGGCCGATTTGGCAAAGCAACGCGCACAGGACGGGAAAGAGAGCGACGAGTACGCCAAGCGCTTGCGCGAAGAAAGCGCGCAGGAGCGGCGCGACGCGAAAGCGCGCGTGGAAAAGGAAGCCGAGGACGTGAGCGCCGCGCTCGACACGCAGAAAACCGAGCTTGCCCGCGCCTTGGCCGACAGGCTTCTCGGCAAATGAGCAAAACCGTTGAAAACAGCAGAAAGGAGGGGCGGATAGCCTATGTTTGAGTGGAACATATTTTATAACCTCATAAACTTCGGCGTTTTGGGCGCAGGGCTTTACTTTGTGGGAAAGCCTATCGCAAAAAGCACCCTGAACGGCTACAAAAAGCAAGTGGCCGATGAGCTTGAGGGCGCGAAGAAAGCCGAAATCGAAGCGCAAAAGCTGCAAAGCAGTCTCCCGTCTCTTGCCGCTGAGGGCGAACACAAGCGCGAAGAGATATTGCGCGATGCAAACGCAAAGGCCGCAGAGCTTTCAAAGCTCGCCGCTTCCCAAGCCGCCGCCCTGCGCGAAAAAGCGCGCGCCGACAACGAAAGCAGCTTCGAGCAGCTTCATCTTGATATGCAAAAGCGCATCAACGCAAAGGCCGCCGAAACACTCACGAGCGCGGCGGCGGACATGGTGCGCAATGCAAGCGCGGATGAAAAGAGCGCGATGACCGCGCGCTTTATAAAGGAGCTGCCGGATAAGCTTTGCTTGCAGCAAAGCGACAAGGTGATAATCGCCGCAGGCGGGAAGCTGCCCGTGACGATAACGGGGGCAGACACCCTCACGCCGGACGAGGAAAGCGCCCTTTGCAACATTATTAATGCGAAGTTCGGCGAAGAGAACGTAGCAATAACGGTTACGCGTGACGAGGCCGTATTGGCCGGTGCTTGCGTTGCCGTGGGCGATACGCTTTATAACGGCACGGCGCAATACCAGCTTGAGCGGGCAAAACGCGCCCTTGAAGAGAGCGACAGCGAGGGCGATATGCTCGCGCTCATGCGCGAAAAGCTTGAAAACGCCGCCGTGGATATTGACGTTTTCCAATACGGCAAGGTTACTTCCCTTTCCGACGGCATATGCCGCGTGTCCGGCCTTGCGGATGTTATGGCTGGCGAGCTTTTAAAGTTCGAGGGCGATTTGCGCGGCATGGTAATGGACTTGGAAAAGGACAACGTCGGCGTTGTGCTGTTGGGCGATTATGACGATGTACAAGAGGGCGACACCGTCCGGCGCACGGGGCGCATAATCGAAGTGCCCGTGGGCGAGGCGCTTTTGGGGCGCGTGGTGGATTCCTTAGGCCGCCCGGTGGACGGCAAGGGCAAGCTGCGCACAAGCGAAACACGCCCCATTGAAAGCAAAGCCCCCGGCGTTATCGAAAGAAAGAGCGTTTCCGTGCCTATGCAAACGGGCATAAAGGCCATAGATGCGCTTATCCCCATCGGGCGCGGCCAGCGCGAGCTTATCATCGGCGACAGGCAGACGGGCAAAACCTCTATCGCGCTTGACACTATCATAAACCAAAAGGGCAAGGACATGATCTGCATCTATGTTGCAATAGGGCAGAAAGAGTCCACCGTGGCAAGCTTTGTGGAAAAGCTCAAGGAGCACGGGGCAATGGACTACACCATTGTCGTTTCCGCGACCGCGTCTCAGCCCGCGCCCATGCTCTACATTGCCCCCTATGCGGGCGCGGCAATGGGCGAATACTTCATGTATAAGGGCAAGGATGTTCTCATCGTATACGATGATTTGAGCAAGCAAGCCGTGGCCTACCGCGAAATCTCGCTCCTATTGCACCGCCCGCCCGGACGCGAGGCGTACCCCGGCGATGTATTCTACCTGCATTCAAGGCTTTTGGAGCGCGCCGCGCGCCTTTCCGATGAGCTCGGCGGCGGCAGCATGACGGCGCTGCCCATCATCGAAACCCAAGCGGGTGACATTTCCGCATACATACCTACGAACGTTATTTCCATTACGGACGGTCAGATTTTCCTTGAAACCGACCTCTTTAACGCCGGTGTTCGCCCGGCCGTGAACGTGGGTCTTTCCGTTTCCCGTGTCGGCGGTAGCGCGCAGCTGGGCGCAATGAAGCAGTTTGCCGGGCGCTTGAGAATGGATCTTGCGCAGTACAGAGAGCTGGCGGCATTTTCGCAGTTCGGCTCGGATCTCGACAAGGCCACGCGCGACACGCTTCACCGCGGCGACAGAATGACAGAGCTTTTAAAGCAGCCGTGCTACGCCCCCATGAGCGCCGCCGATCAGGTAATCTCCATTTTCGCCGCGTCCGAGGGCTTTGCGGACGATGTGGAAGTATCCGACATTGCCGAATTTGAACGCGAGCTTGTGTCTTACGTCAATAAGCACTACCCCGAGCTTCACGATGAAATAATGAGCGGCAAAAAGCTCTCTTCGGAAAGCATGGATAGGCTTCGCTCGGTAATCGGCGAATTTAAGGCAAAATAACACCCTGCCGCGAGGGAAATACCCTCGCGGCGGCAAAAAAGCAGTAAAAGGAGGTGGGGCATATGGCAAATATGCGCGCAATCCGCACAAGGATAAAAAGCATAGAAAGCACGCGGCAAATCACAAAGTCGATGAAAATGGTGTCCGCCGCAAAGCGCCGCCGCACACAGGTCGCAGTCGGAAATCTCAAAACTTTTTCCGAGAAAAGCCGCGTCATTCTCTCGCATTTGACGGGCAGTGCGCAGGGCGCGGATAACCCTTTCCTCACGGCAAGAGATGAAATAAAACGGCGCTGCTATGTCATTTTCGTGGGTAATCGCGGGCTGTGCGGCGTGTATAACTCGGCGCTTTTGCACTACGCCGAGGAGCTTATCGCCGAAAATAACAACTGCGAAAGCTTTGTTGTTGTCGTAGGGCGCTGGGGCAAGGATAGCTTCGCCTCTTCTCCCCTCGATGTTCGCCGCACCTTTGACGAGGTGAGCGACACGCCGGGCGCAGCTGACGCATCAAGTGTGACAGAGTATTTAAAGTCACTCTACCTTACAGGCGAAGCGGACGAAATAGTGCTTATATATCAGCAGTTTAAGTCCGTGCTGTCGCAAACGCCGGGGCATATGACGCTTCTGCCCGTGCCGCCTATGGCGCAGGGCGGGGACGCTCACGCGAGCGACTATATCTTTGAGCCGGACGAGGAGAGCGTGCTGTCCTCGCTCGTGGAGCTTTATATCAGCAACAGCGTCTACTCCGTGCTCTTAGAGGCCAAGGCGGGCGAGCATTCCGCGCGCATGACGGCCATGACCGCCGCCACTGACAACACCGAGGAGCTTATCTCCTCGCTCACCTTGGAGCTGAACCACGCAAGACAGGCCGCCATAACCACCGAGATTTCCGAAATCGTAGGCGGCAGCGCAATGATGTAACCACTTTCACCCCTTATATATAGGAGGTACATAAGCATATGGTAAACGGTATCGTCAAAAAGGTCATAGGGCCTGTTGTTGACGTGCAATTTGCGGCAGGGAAGCTGCCGGAGCTATATAACGCCGTCGAAATCGCAAGAGAGGACGGCAGCAAAACCACGCTGGAAGTCGTGCAGCAAATAGGCGACAGCACCGCAAGGTGCATTGCCCTTTCCTCGACAGACGGCATATCGCGCGGCACGGTTGCCGTGGATACGGGCAAGGCAATCACCATGCCCGTGGGCGAAGCCACTCTAGGGCGTATGTTCAACGTTGTGGGCGAGCCGATAGACGGCAAGGGCGAGGTCGGCGCAACTGAGCGTCTGCCCATCCACCGCGATGCGCCCCCCTTTACGGATATCCGCCCGGCAACTGAAATGCTGGAAACCGGCATAAAAGTCGTTGACCTGCTCGCCCCTTACGCAAAGGGCGGCAAGATAGGTCTTTTCGGCGGTGCGGGCGTGGGCAAGACGGTGCTTATAATGGAGCTTATACGCAACGTTGCCTACGAGCACGGCGGATACTCCGTTTTCGCCGGTGTGGGCGAGCGTAGCCGCGAGGGTAACGACCTTTGGAACGAGATGAACGAATCCGGCGTTATCAACAAAACCGCGCTCGTATTCGGCCAGATGAACGAGCCGCCCGGAGCGCGTTTGAGAGTGCCGCTTTCCGGTCTCACCATCGCGGAAGACTTTCGCGACAGGAGCGGGCAGGACGTACTTTTGTTCATTGATAACATTTTCCGCTTCACGCAGGCCGGATCAGAGGTTTCGGCGCTTTTAGGGCGTATGCCCTCCGCTGTCGGCTATCAGCCGACGCTCGCCACCGAAATGGGCGCATTGCAAGAGCGCATTACCTCGACAAAGGACGGCTCTGTTACCTCGGTTCAGGCGATTTACGTTCCCGCCGATGACCTGACAGACCCCGCCCCAGCCACGGCCTTTGCGCACTTGGACGCAACCACCGTGCTCTCGCGCGCGATATCGGAGCTTGGCATTTACCCCGCGGTTGACCCGCTGGACTCCACCTCGCGCATTTTAGAGCCGAGCGTAGTCGGCAAGCGCCACTACGACACGGCGCGCGCCGTGCAGGCAGTGCTTGAAAAATACCGGCAGCTACAGGACATCATCGCCGTGCTCGGCATGGATGAGCTTGGTGCAGAAGATAGAGCCACGGTTAACCGCGCCCGCCGCATTCAGCGCTTCCTTTCCCAGCCCTTCCACGTGGCCGAGAACTTCACGGGTATGCCGGGGCGCTATGTACGCCTTGAGGACACTATACGCAGCTTTGAGGCCATTCTCGGCGGCGAGGCAGACGATTTGCCCGAGCAGGCATTTCTCCTCTGCGGCGACATAGACGAGGTTTACGCCAAGCGCAGGGACTATTAAGGAGCGCGGCATGGAAAAAAAGCTGAGACTTTGCGTTGTCACGCAGGAAGCCACCGTATTTGACGAGGAAGTAAACTATGTCAACATCCCCACGGTTAACGGCTCGCTCGGTATACTCACAGGCCACGCGCCTATGGTGTGCTCTGTCGGGCGCGGGGGAATACGCTGCGGCTTTGTCGGCGAGGGCGGCGCGGTAATTGAAGTCGCGGGCGGCATTGCCGAGGTATCAAACAATGTCGTCACTGTGCTTGCCACCGAGGCAAGAGTAAGATAATCCATACAGCAAAACACACCGGGCAACGGATATGTTGCCCGGTGTTTCAATATTCTCTATTATCTTATTTATACCACGGTTACGCCCTCGGCGCTTTTCACGGCGGAGCAATGCTGCACAAGCGCGTCTATATCGTCAATGGAGATGCCGCGCATCATTTTCAACGTCAAATCATATGTAATATAGCCGTCCTCGCGGCGGGTTATGCTACTGGAAAGTACCTGCGCGTCCCACTCGGCAAGCTGAGCGCGCACCTGCGGCTCAAATTCATCGTCATTGCACACGGTGAAGCGCAAGCGGTTTGTTGTGAACGAATCCGCGCCCACGGTGAAGCGGTGCATGACGACTTGGAAAAGCGCGATAAGGAGCGTGACGAACACGCCCACAACGTACATTCCCCCGCCGAGGGCAAGGCCGATGCCCGCCGTTGCCCATATGCCCGCCGCCGTTGTAAGCCCCTTTACGGTGTTGCCGTTTTTGAAGATTACGCCCGCACCGAGAAAGCTTATCCCGCTCACAACCTGCGCGGCAATGCGCGCGGGGTCTGCCCCGCGTGTGCCGTTGAACACCTCGCCCGCTGCGTTTGTGAGGTCGGCAAAGCCGTATTTGGAGACTATCATTATAAGCGCGCTTGCACAGCACACGATGATATGCGTGCGTATTCCGGCCTCTTTGAAGCGCTTGCTGCGCTCAAAGCCGATGCACGCTCCGCACAAACAGGCAAGCAATATCCGCGCCATGAAGTCAAGGTTTTGCATCAGGGTGAATTGGCTGTTGAAATATCCGGAAAGCGTCATGATTCGTTGTTCTCCTCTCGGTGTGGCGTTTTTCTCGCTTCGCGCAGACGGCGCAGTGCGCGCTCTTTCCCGTCCTCATCATCTGCCAAGAGCGGCGATATCCCCGCGCTTGCTCTGTGCCCCGTGTAGAGGCCGAGCGCGGCGCGCATGGGCGGCGTATCGTAGATATCGAAGTATTCTTCCTCGTCCACGCGCTCATCTCCCTTGACAAATGCTGTATTTGATGCTACTATCATACGCAAACAAGCGATAATGTCAAATTATGTTTTGATTTAATTGTATAAGAAAAACTTATGGAGGCCGTTATGCTCGATCCGAAGCTGTACACGCTTTTAGCGGTGTATGAAGAGAAAAACTATACCAAGGCGGCGCGCGCCCTGTCGGTCACGCAGCCCGCCGTCAGCCAGCACATCAAGGCGCTGGAGCAGGAGCTGGGTATACGTATTTTTGAGCGCATAGACGGCAGCTTTGTCGTGACAAAGCAAGGCATGGAAGTCATTAAATGCGCCAAAAAGCTCTCCGGGTTATACAGCAATTTGCGGCAAAGCCTTTCCAGCTCCGGCGGGCTGAGCGCGCACATGACCGTGGGCATTACCCACACCGCCGAGAGCAACCCCATCGCCGAGGCGCTTGCAAAATACAGCTCCGAAAATGAGGGCATAAGCATAAAAATGATTACTGACACTATAAGCAATCTTTATACCATGCTCAAAACCTACGAGCTGGATTTGGCCATAGTCGAGGGGCGCATCAACGACCCCAAGATAAGATATCTTCTTCTCGACACGGATTATCTCGTCCTTGCCGTTTCCGTGTCGCACCCCTTTGCCAAGCGCAGTATGGTTACACTCAACGAGCTAAAGCGCGAGCGCATGATTTTGCGTCTGCCGGATTCCAACACCCGCGCGCTTTTCGACGCGCATTTGGAGAGCAACAACATGAGTCTCAATGATTTCAACGTTGTGCTGGAGCTTGACAACATCGCCACGATAAAGGACCTTGTGCGGCGGGATTTCGGCGTGTCGGTGCTGGCGAAGAGCGTGTGCTTGGACGAGCTTAAAAAGGGAAAAATCGCCGTTTTGCCGGTTGAAAATCTGAGCATGATGAGGGAAATCAACATCGCCTATCACGATGATTTCACACAGTTTGACATACTCCATGATATTATGAAGATTTATACCGAGACCCTGCGTATATACACCTAATATAATTTAAGCACCCGGAGCGCTTTTTGTGAGCGTTTCCGGGTGCACGCGTTTTTTCGATTATCGTGTAACCTTTTTTGAAAAACCGCTTTTATTTAGATGAGGGGCAAAAAGCCCCTGCGGAAAGGAGGCCTTTATGCAAGACGGCAAAATTGTGGATTTATATTGGGCGAGATCCGAGCGCGCCGTGACGGAGACGGAGAGAAAGTACGGGAAATATCTTCATCGCGTGGCGGCAAACCTCTTGGGCGATTTAGCGGACACGGAAGAGTGCGTAAACGATACGTACATGGGCGCATGGTCATCCATGCCGACACACAGACCCGCCCGCCTTGCCCCGTATTTGGGAAAGCTCACGCGCTGGCTCGCGCTCGGTAAGCTTCGCGAGGGTAATGCGCTCAAGCGCGGCGGCGGGGAGCTTACATTGGCGCTGGACGAGTTGGCGGAAACGCTCGATTCCGGCTTTGACACGCAAAGAGCGCTTGAATACAAGGAGCTTGCCCGCGCCGTGAAGCGTCTGCTTTCAGAGCTAACGCCGGGCGAGCGCGATATGTTCCTCGCGCGGTATTGGTACGCCGCCTCGATAAAAGAGCTTGCCGAAAGCTTCGGTTGCTCCGAGGGGCGAGTGAAAACGACGCTGCACCGCACGCGCAAAAAGCTTGCGGCGGCGCTTGAAAAGGAGGGCTTATGTTAAAAAGCGAATTGGTGATACTTGCGCTCAACGGCGCGCAGGATGAATACATAATAAGCGCCGGGCAAAGGCTCGGCTACCTCGCGGCGGACAAAGGCACAAAGGGCGGCGCAAGGCGCATTTTAACGCTGGCCTTGGCTGCGGCGCTGGTGCTGGGGCTGGGTGCGGCGGCTTACGCCGGGAGCGTATACGCACCATTTTTCAAAAATGCGTTCGGCACAGGCATAACAGAGCAGGAAGCGCACAGCGTTGAGCTTATCGCGCCGGACGGCAAAAGCGTGAAAACCGAAACCTACCCCGCCTCAACGCGCGAGGAAGCGGACGATGCGCAGTCCGACACGCTCATAGGCGAATATGTTTCCCCCGTGGGGCAAAGCGCGCAGGTCGGCGATTATACGGTCACAGTGCGCGAGGCGGTTATGGATGTAAACGGTATAGGCGCTGTGAGCGTGGATATCGACAACCCGAACGGCCACGGCTTTGCCCCGGACGGGACTTACAGCGAGCTTACGCCGGAAGTGTTCTTCGGCTTCAACCCGCACAGTCAAAGCGGCACGCCCATCGCGGCGCGCGACTATCCCGTGCAGGGCAGCTACAGCACCACGCATATTTCCTTTGTCTATTACCTCGCGCCGCCCGTTGCCCTCGCGCCGGGTGAGGACATTATACTGCGCTTTGAGCAAATCCACCGCGACAGCAACGAGCGCGAGGGGGCAGAGATAGTCATTCCCGCCGCCGAGTGCGTCCCCGCGCGCAGTTTCAGCGCCGAGGGAGCAACCGCCGCCCTCTCCCCTGTCGGGCTGACCTTGAATTTCGGCACGGCAAAAGGGGACGCGATATTTGAAGAGTACATCATCGGGGATTTGCTTATCGCCTTTGCCGACGGGAGCGAATACACCGTAAAGGCTGCGGGAGTAAATAACTCCACCCTCGGCACGTATGACATCAACAATGTCGGCATTCATAAATTCGCCTTTAATCGCCTTGTCGATATCGAGCGCGCCGAGCGCATATTTGTGCGCGTCTCGCATTCCGATTCCCAAGGCACAACGGAAGAGGTTTACACGCTGAAATAGAGGG
>CAYRPD010000036.1:0-13178 GCA_964426095.1 uncultured Oscillospiraceae bacterium
CCGCCGGAGAAGCCGAACGGCGCGGGCTTCGGCGGCGGGGCGGAATTTACGCAGGGCGAGAGCGCAAACACCGTATCTACAGACGGCACGCTCACCGGCGAAAAGTACACCTCCGACGGCAATAATGAAAACGCCCTGCGCGTAACGGGCGCGGCGGTAACGCTCAAAAGCGTAAGCGTGGATAAAGCCGGCGGGGAAAGCTCGAACACCGAGGCAGGCGATTTTTACGGTGTGAACGCCGCCCTGCTCGCAACGGACGGCGCGCAAGTGACGATTTCGGGGTCAAACATATCCTCAAGCGCGAAAAACGGCAACGGCATATTTGCCTACGGCGAGGGAACGCAGGTGAACGTAGCAAGCACCGTGATAAACACAACGGGCGATAACTCCGGCGGCATACAGACCACCGGGGGCGCAACCACCACGGCGGAAAGCCTCACCGTGAAAACCGAGGGCAGCTCCTCCGCCGCCATACGCACCGACAGGGGCGGCGGGACAGTGACCGTAACGGGCGGGAGCTACCGCACCTTGGGGCTAAACTCCCCGGCGGTATACTCCACGGCGGATATCACCGTGAGCAAGGCGAGCTTGAAGAGCGAAAACTCCGAGGCGCTTGTGATAGAGGGCAAAAACTCGCTCACGCTGAAAGAATGCACGGTTACGGGCGCGATGAGCAAAACCGAGGGCAGCTCCTCGGCAGAAAACGTACACAACGTGATGCTCTACCAGTCCATGTCCGGGGACGCGGAAGAGGGCACGGCGCGCTTTGCGATGACGGGCGGAACGCTGACGGGGAAAAGCGGGGATATGTTCTACATCACTAATACCCGCGCCGTTATCAAGCTTTCCGAGGTGACGATAAAGAACCTTGACGAGAGCGGGTATCTTCTGCGTGTGAGCGGCAATTCCGGCGAGTGCGGCTGGGGCAAGGCCGGTCAAAACGGCGCACAGGCCGAGCTCACCGCGACAAAGCAGCGCCTTGAGGGCGATATACTCGTTGACAGCATTTCAACCCTCACACTCAACTTGAAAGACGAGAGCGAATTTACCGGCAGCATAAGCATACTCAAAAACGCCGAGGGTACGGCGGCAGAGGATAACGCCGTTATCACCGTGGGCAAGGGCTGCACCTGGACGCTGACGGGCAATTGCACCGTCAGCCGCCTTGAAAACCACGGGCTTATAAACTTCAACGGCTACAGCATAACTCTTGCAGACGGCAGTGTACTGCAATAAAACGCACGAAAAACCGGGCGCGTCAGAAAATGACGCGCCCGGTCGGGTTTTAAACTGTTATTTTAATGGCAGCCGCACCCGCAGGAGCACTCGCCGCCCTCTTCATCGTGGCCGCCGCAGCCGGAGCAGCCGCCGCAACCGCCGCTGCAATTGCCCTGCTCGCCGCCGTCAATGGGAAGCTGGCCGG
The DNA here is from genome assembly GCA_964426095.1 of uncultured Oscillospiraceae bacterium. Lineage (GTDB taxonomy): Bacteria > Bacillota > Clostridia > Oscillospirales > Oscillospiraceae > Limivicinus. Next base: position 1,424 of record CAYRPD010000036.1, read on the forward strand.
TGACAAGCAAATCCGCCGCAGTGTCGGCATCGCCGCAGTAGCCGCAAACGGGGACTATGCCGAAGCTGAGAAGCTGGCGCTTGGCCTCGGTGCCCATGTTGCCGGAAATGACTGCCGCGACATCGTTATCGCGCATAAGCTCTGCCATTGCCATATGGCCGTGACGGTCGGACGCGTCAATGAGGCGCTTTGAGCACGCGCCGAGGTCGGTTTCGTTGTAGTCATAGAGCGCAAACATCTGCGCATGGCCGAAATGCTCGCCGATTTGGCCGTTATCATATGCAACCGCAATTATCATTTACTGCTCTCCTTTTTCAATTACATCCGCGATGGGCGCGATATGCTCACCGCTGACATACTCCACCTCGCCCGCGTCAACCATGGTGGCAATAACGGGGTCAATGGGCAGACGGGCATAGTGCGCAATGCCGAATTCCTCGGCGGCCTTGGCAACCTTGCTTTCGCCGAAGATGGCGTATTCCTTGCCGCACTCGGTGCATTTGAAGTAGGACATATTCTCCACAAGGCCGAGCACGGGGATATTCATCATCTCCGCCATTTTGACGGCCTTGGCAACTATCATGCCGACAAGGTCCTGAGGCGAGGTGACGATTACAATACCGTCAACGGGCAGGGACTGGAACACAGTCAGAGGTACATCGCCCGTTCCGGGAGGCATATCGACAAACATATAGTCAACATCCTGCCACATTACATCCGTCCAGAACTGCGTGACCGCGCCCGCGATAACGGGGCCGCGCCACACAACCGGCTCGCGCTCATCCTGGAGGATGAGGTTAATGGACATTATCTGAAGCCCGGTATGCGTAGTGACGGGGAGAATGTATTCATCCGTGCCTACGCAATGCTCCGTCACGCCGAAGGATTTCGGGATAGAGGGGCCGGTGATATCCGCGTCCAAAACGGCGGCGTTATAGCCGCGTCTTTGCATTTCGGAAGCCAAAAGGCTTGTGACAAGGGATTTACCCACGCCGCCCTTGCCGCTGACAACAGCAATGACCTTTTTGACGCTTGCGCCCTCGTGCAGCTCTTTCTTGAAGCTTGCCGGGTCGCGGCTGGCGCAATCTTCGCCGCAGGTGGAGCAATCATGTGTGCATTCGCTCATATTATTATCTGCCTTTCTTGTTTACGTATTAAATAAATTATTTATATTATATCCTTTTTATCAAAATAGTCAAATCCAAGCTTGTTTGTATGTTAATCAAAGCTTCAGCTTGCGCACGGCGCGCACGAGGTACAGCGCCGCAACGCCCGTGAATACGCCGGTTATTACCCCGGAAATGATAAGCGCCGGGGCGTAGAGAAATACACCCGGAGTTTTCACCACCAGCACACAGGCCAAAAGCTGCCCCATATTGTGCGCCGCCGCCGCCACGGCGGACACTGCCCACAGCCGCTTTTCCGCCACGCGCCCGACAAGCAGGCACATCACCGCATACGCAAATACGCCGCCCGCGCCGCTGTACAAAATGGCGGACGGGCTGCCCGCGAACACCGCGCCCATGATAATCCTCACGGCGAGCACCGCGCCCGCTTCCTTTTTGCCGAGGATGAGCATGGCGGTGAGCGTGATGACATTGGCAAGCCCCAGCTTCACCCCCGGAATGGGGACGGGCGCGGGAAGCTGCGCTTCAAGCATGAAAACGGTGAGCGCGATTGCGGTTAAAAGCGCCATAAGCGCAAGCTTTTTCGTCTTAGCCATCTATCCCGCTCCCCTCTATGCGCACGCTGAGCTTGTGCGGCATACAGACTATGGGCACACCGCTTTGGCTTATCGCACCCTGACGGACGCAGATTTTATCCGGGCAGTTAGATTCCGTAACGGCGATGCTGCCGGGCGAGACGTGAACGGTGTTGCTGCCGTAGCGGGTGGATATCTCTATATCATATTCTTCGCGCACGGCGGAAAGGTTAATGCGGTACATTTCCTCGCCGTCCACGCGCACTACCGCCGTTGTGCCGCTGCCGAGCACCCCCGTGAGCACCCACGCCGCGAGGCACGCCGCGCACACAATTATAAGCGCCGCAACCCATATTATCGTTTTTTTATCCGCATTGCGGAATAGGCTTCTTTTTTTCATGCTTATTATTGTAGTTTATCGCGCCGCAGTTGTCAACCGCACAAGTTTTATGCTATAATATAAAATTGAGAATTTGTATTTTGCGGGGGTGATGAGCACGGAGCTTTTGAGCCAATATATAATGACAACGGCCAAGTACGCCCTTATTGTACTGTCGGCGGCGATAATAATACGCTGTATCCGCTCCATGCTCAACGAGCGCTACGAGCCGGAGCTGTGGGGCTATCTGCGCCGAGGGCGGGAGAATCTGCAAATTTTGCACTGGGAAAACAGCATAGGCCGCTCCCGTTTTTCCGACATACGCGTGGATAATCCCGCTGTGGGGCGCGTCCATGCGATTTTGACGCGCTCTGACAAGGGTGTGTGGCGGCTGTACGACATTTTTTCAAAAGGCGGCGTATGGGTAAACGGCGTTAAGGTGGGCGAAAACGGCACAGAAGTGCGAAACGGCGATGTTTTGAACCTCGCCGGGGTCGTGCTGCGGTTTTTGCCGATAAACTCCGAGCAGCGCGAGGCGCTGGAAGAGCACAGGACGCGCCCGGGTCAGGCCGTCTCCCCCGCCGTGACGCTTATAGAACTGACGCTGTTTGAAGCGTTTTTGATGCTGGAGCACCTTGTGACGGCGGAGAGCGAGTATACCCGCTCCATCGCCCTTGCTTTCGCGGGGCTTATGTGCATACAGTGGCTTTGCTACTGCTCCATGCGCTTTATTGACCGCACGGGCTTTGAAGTGGAAACGCTGGCGTTTTACCTCAGCGCGCTGGGTATGTCCGTTGCGGCAACGAGTACGCCGGAGGATATGTTCAAGCAGCTTCTTTTGACAATGGTGGGCGTGGCGCTGTTTCTTATAAACGGGTGGTGGCTTCGCAATCTGCGGCGGACGGCGGCAATGCGCATCCCCGTGGCGGTGCTGGCGCTGGCGTTACTCGGCGTGAACGTATTGACGAGTGACGCGGTTTTCGGCGCGCGAAACTGGCTTGAATTCGGCGGGTACTCGTTCCAGCCGTCGGAATTTGTGAAAGCCTTTTATATCTACGTGGGCGCATCCACGCTCGACAAGCTCTACCGCACGAAAAACCTTTATACCTTCATCGGCTTTTCCGCCGCGTGCGTAATCGCCCTTGCGCTTATAGGCGACTTCGGCACGGCGCTTATCTTCTTTGTGAGCTTTCTTATAATCTCCTTTATGCGCTCCGGGTCAATCGCAACCGTGCTTTTGGCCGTGTCGGGCGCGGGACTGGCCGGGTTTTTGGCCGTGTCCGTGAAGCCGTACATTGCCCAGCGCTTTGCCACCTGGGGGCACGTTTGGGAAGATATATACGACAAGGGCTTTCAGCAAACGCGCGCGCTTTCCGCCGCAGCTTCCGGCGGGCTTTTCGGCAAGGGCGCGGGAGAAGGCTGGCTTGAAACCATTTTCGCGGCGAACACAGACATGGTGTTTGCCCTTATATGCGAAGAGCTTGGGCTGATTATAGGGCTGTGCATGGTTATGGCCGTGCTGACGCTGGCGTTTTTCGCGGTGCGTTCGGCGCGGCAGGGGCGCTCTGCCTACCACGCGATAGCCGCGTGCGCGGCGATGAGTATGCTTTTGGTGCAGCTGGCGCTGAACGTGTTCGGCTCTTTAGACATTCTCCCGTTCACGGGGGTTACGTTCCCGTTCGTGTCGCGCGGCGGGTCATCGCTGCTATCCTGCTGGATGATGATGGCGTATATCAAGAGCGCGGACAACCGCCGCAGCGCAAGCTTCGCCGTAAACGCCGTGAAGCGCATGGCCGAGGACGAGGAAGAGGACGAAGAGGACTATGACGGCGGGTACTTTTCGGAGGATGATATATGAGGAGAATCACGAATCGCGCCGTCTCGGTGCTCCTTTTGGCGGCACTCGTCATATGCGGAATGGTTGTATACGTGCTGAGATACGTTGACCACGGGCAGGATTGGGCGCTGTACTTTTCGCGCGCAAACTCCGGCTCAACAGGGCAGATATACGATAGGCGCGGCACGAGCCTTGCCTATTTCAGCGGGTATGAAAACCTCTTCGCGCCCGATGAATGGACGCGCGAGGCAAACTACCACGTCACGGGCGACTATTGGGGGCGCACGGGGACGGGGGTGCTGTCAAACTTCTGGAACGATATGCAGGGGTTTGACCTCATAACCGGCACAACCCAAGCCGAGCACAGCGTAATGCAGCTTAACATTGACGCAGAGCTTAATAAGCTCATCTACGCGCGCCTATGTAGGCTCTATAAGCCCACTCAAGAGCGCTTTGACGCGCTCGGAAATCCGATAGAAGCTGAAAAAGAAAACTACAACGCCGCCGTGCTCGTCTGCAACTACCGCACGGGGGAGTTACTAGGCATGGTGTCGATGCCTAGCGTTGACCCGCTGGAAGCAGAGGGCGATGTCGCAGAGGGCGCGTATATAAACCGCTGCCTTTCGGCCTCGTTCGTGCCGGGGTCTGTATTCAAGCTCGTCACGGCTTCCGCCGCGATTGAGAACATCCCCACACTTTTGAACGAAACCTTCACCTGCGAGGGCACGGTGGAGATTGCGGGCGTACCCATCACGTGCAAAACGCCGCACGGGGAGCAGAGCTTTGAACAATCCCTTGCCAACTCCTGCAACTGCACGTTTGCTCAGCTTGCCGTGCGCGTAGGGCAGGAAACTATGGCCGAGTACACGCGAAGCTACGGCTTTCTCGACAGGCAGAGCCTTGACGGAATAAAAACCGCCGCCGGGAACTACCCCACGGAGTTTGTAGGCGACCCGGAAACGGGCTGGTCGGGCATAGGGCAATCGACTGACCTTGTATGCCCTTATGCCATGCTGCGCTTTGTGTGCGCCGTGGCAAACGGCGGCGTGCTCGTTGAGCCAAAGCTGATAATGGACGGGAGCGAGCCTATCTACGAGCGCTTTATGGACGCAAGCACGGCCTCAAAGCTCCGCCAATACATGGGCTACACCGCACAGACAAGCTATGACGCGGAGCACAACTTCCCCGGGCTCAACATCTGCGCCAAAACCGGCACGGCCGAGCTTGGCGACGGCAGCTCCAACGCGTGGTTTGTCGGCTTTCTCGATGATGAAGAGCACCCCTACGCCTTTGTAACGATGATAGAACGCGGCGGCGGTGGGCTTAGTATGGCGGGCAGCTTGACGAACAAATATTTGCAGGACTACATGGATTATTTAAACGGCAGGGAGTGACCCTTTAATGATTGACATATCCGTAAACGCGCTTGTAAAGTCGTTTGAAATAGGCAAAAACGTGCTGGACGGGTTGAGCTTTTCCGTCAACACCGGGGAGCGCGTGGGCATACTCGGCCACAACGGCTGCGGCAAGACAACGCTTTTTCGCATACTCGTGGGCGAAATTGACCGCGATGAGGGCGAAATCTCAATTGCGCCGGGCAAGCGCTTGGGGCTTATATCGCAGATTCCCGTTTACCCCGCCGATTGGACGGTGGAGGATGTACTGCGCGATGCGCACCGGCATTTAAATGACCTTGCCGAGAAGATAGACGCGCTCACAAAGGAAATGGAAAACGACAGCTCCGAAGAGCTTCTAAACCGCTACGATAAGCTCAGCGAGGATTTTCGCCGTTTGGGCGGGTACGACATGGAGCTTGACCGAAACCGCGTGGCAAACGGGCTTGATATCCCCCGTGCCATGCGCGAGCAGCTTTTTTCCTCGCTCTCCGGCGGGGAGAAAACGCGCGTCAACCTCGCGCGCCTTATCTTAGAGGATACGGACATACTCTTGCTTGATGAGCCGACAAACCACCTTGACCTGCACGCCACGGAGTGGCTTGAGGATTACCTGCTGCATTTCAAGGGTACAGTGCTTGTAATCAGCCATGACCGCTGGTTTCTCGACAAGGTTGTACAGCGCTGTGTGGAGATATCCGAGGGCAAGGCCGAGCTATACTCCGGCAACTACAGCTTTTACATTGACGAGCGGCAGCGCCGCTTTGACGAGAAGCTGAAAAAATACGAAAAGGATCAGGCCAAGATAGAGCAGCTCACCCGCGCGGCAGAGCAGATGCACCTTTGGGCGTTCATGGGCATGGATAAGCTTCATAAGCGCGCGTTTTCCATGGAAAAGCGCATTGAAAAGCTTTCGCGCAGTGAAAAGCCCACGGAGCAGCGCAAGCTCACCGTGCGCTTTAAGGAGCGTGAATTTAACGGGGATGAAGTGCTGGTAGCGGACAACGTTTCCAAGGCGTTTGGGGATAGGACGCTCTTTTCCGGCCTGGAGCTACTCATAGAGGGTGGGGAGCGCGTGGCGCTCATCGGCGATAACGGCACGGGCAAATCCACGCTCGTAAAGCTGATAATGGGCGAAGAAAAGCCCGACACGGGCTATCTTGCCCTCGGCCCTGCGGTGCGCTCGGCATACCTGCCGCAAATGGTTTCTTTCTCGAATGATACTCGCAGTGCGCTTGATACCATGCTCTACGACTGCCGCTGTCAGCCGCAGGAAGCGCGTGACCGTCTCGCGGCGTTCGGCTTTCGCGGGGAGAGCGTTTTTACCCCGGTGGGCACACTCTCCGGCGGGGAAAAGAGCAGACTTCGGCTTTGTATGCTCATGGGCGGGGACATTAACTTTCTGCTCCTCGACGAGCCGACAAACCACCTTGACATTGCAAGCCGAGAATGGATGGAAGATGCGCTGTCCGACTATGAGCAAACACTGCTCTTTGTTTCGCACGACAGGTACTTTATAGAGAAGTTCGCCACGCGCATTTGGGCGCTTTCGGACGGCAAAATCACCGATTTTCGCGGCAATTACAGCGAATATTGCCAATGGCGCGAGCGTCAGGCGGTTTTTGAGCAAAATGCGCGGAACAATTCCAAGAAAACCGCCGTCAAAAAGGAAAGCGCAAAAAAGGACGCGTCCCCCAACCGCGAGCGCGCCGCAGCAAAGCTTGAAAAGGAAATAACCAAGCTTGAAGCGCGCCTTGCCGAGTTAAACCGGCTTTCCGAGGAACACGCGACCGACTATCAAAAGCTCATGGAGCTTGACGAAGAGAAAAACGCGCTCGATGATGAGCTTTTGCTCCTCTACGAAAAATGGGAGGAATTAAACACATGACAAAATTGTTTCATTTTAACGCATTCACCGGGGTAATCGCGGGGCTTTTGGCCGCGGCGGCGTTCTTCCGCTTCGCCATGCACGGCTATTCCTACATTGCGCACACGCTGGTGTTCATAACCGTGGTTTTGCTTATGAGGAAGTTCCTGCCCGCAAACCTTTGGCGCATTGCGGCAGCGCTTATAAGCACGGGGCTTATCTACTTTTGCATTGTGGAAATGCCCATCCTCTTCAACGCCCGCACCGACAGCGACGCAACGCAGAAAAAGTACGGCGTTGTGCTCGGCGCGCAGGTACGCGGCACGGTTCCCAGCCGCTCGCTTAATTACCGGCTGTACGGCGCGTATGAATTTCTGATGACGAACCCCGATTCCGTGGTGATAGTCACGGGCGGACAAGGCGAGGGTGAGGACATCACCGAGGCTGAATGTATGCGCGCTTGGCTCATAAACGCAGGCATTGACGAAAGCCGCATTATCACCGAGGACAAGGCCACATCCACCATGGAAAACCTTGAATACTCCTTTGATATCATCCGCTCCCTCGGCGATGAGCCGAGCGGCAATGTGAGCATACTTTCAAGCTCCTATCACCTTTTCCGCGCAAAGAGCATGGCCGCGCGCCTCGGCGTAGACGCGGCGGGCTTTGCCTGTGTGCCGGGCAATCCCCTGCTGTCGATGAATTACTTCATCCGGGAAGCCTTCGGCGTGACGCACCTTTGGGTATTCGGTAATTAAGATTCAGACATAATAACGGCGCGTTCCCGACTTTGGGAACGCGCCGTTTGGTATTCTCTTATTCTAGGCTCTCTAAATAATCTTCAAACACCAGTCCGGAGTTTTTCACGGCTTTGGCCGTGGTTGCGCCGACATAGCGATAATGCCACGGCTCGTAGATGATGCCGGTGGTGTCGCTCGTGCCGTTGGGGTAGCGGAGAATGAAGCCGTAATCATAGCAATTCGCCATGAGCCACTGCTGCACCTCGGTGCGCTCCTGCCATTGGTCAAGATTGGTGTAGGTTTCGCTGATGAGGTCAACGGCAAGGCCGAGCTGATGCTCGCTCGTGCCGGGCAGGGCAACGGACTTTGCCGCGAGCGCGGGCGCGTCCTTATTCGGCACGCCCTCTGCCAAAAGGCGCATTATCTTGTTGCGATAGAGCATTTCCTGATACTCCTGCGTGCGGTAGGCCGAGCATATTATCGGCGCAAACCCGGCGGCGCGGCAGTCAGAAAGCATTTGCGTGAGCGCGTTTGCGGCGCGCCTATCCACCAAGTACCCCTCCACCGTGTCAAGCTCGACAGAGTACCCCTCCGGCACTTCGTGCCACGGGTTTACGAGCGTCAAAAGCGAGCTTGTGAAGCCATCGGCACGGGTTGAGAGCGCCTGTAGGAGCTTATCGCGCGTGTCCGTTTCCTCTTCCAGCTCGCGGCGCAGGCGCAAAAGCTCCGTGCGGGCGCGGTCGGAAGCAAGCTGCGAGCGCAAAAGCGCGCGCTCTTCCTGCGCATAGACGGCCTTAGTGAAGCTAACTGCCTCATACGCCTTATATGCGCCGAAGCCCGCAAGCGCCGCTATTAAAAGCGAGAGCGCGGCTATTAAGATTTTCTTCTTCGCCGTCAGTTTCAAAAGACCTCACCCGAAAACAAAATCAGAAGTTTATTATCCCCAAGTGCTCCAAAAGTATCTTAGTGCCGATGAGTATGAGGATTATGCCCCCGGCAAGCTCGGCCTTTGCTTTATAGCGCGTGCCGAAGCGGTTGCCCACGAAAATTCCGACAGCAGAGAGGATAAACGTAGTCACGCCTATCATACCCGCAGCGGGGACAATATGTACCTGCAAGAAAGCAAAGGTTATACCGACGGCGAGTGCGTCTATACTCGTGGCAACGGCGAGCAAAACCATGGTTTTCACGCCGAAATCATCGTTGAGCTTTTCGGCCTCACCGAAGGATTCCTTAATCATGTTGCCGCCGATGATGAGCAGCAGACCGAAGGCAATCCAATGGTCAATGCTCGTGATAAGGCTTTCAAAGCGCGCGCCGAGGAGATAGCCGATGATGGGCATAAGAAACTGGAAGCCGCCGAAATAAAGCCCGGCGAGCAGCGCGTGCTTTTTTTCAAGCTTTTGCACACTCAGCCCCTTGCAAACGGACACGGCAAACGCGTCCATGCTCAGACCCACGGCGATTAAAAACAGCTCCGCAAAACTCATACTCTATCTTCTTTCATGCAAGTTTATATATTCTCGCTCCCTCTCAAGAGAGGGCGGAACATTTTATTATGATACCACGGCGCAATCTGCCGCGTCTACGGTAAATCGGCGGGATTTACTCAAAAGTTCTCGTCAAGCTTATAGGTGATATCCTCTTTGAAGTTAAGCTTTTCCTCGCGGCCGGAAACCATGCGGGATATGGCCGGGATATGCTTTAGGAAGATAAGCGCCGCGGCAATGATGATAAGATTACGGATAAGCACATCTTCCACCATCAAAAGCGACACTGCGACAAGCGCGAGCGCGGCCACAAGCGTGCCGAGGGAGATATATTTCGTCACAAGCACCGCGATTGCCGCCACAGCCGCCGTAGCTATGCCGACAGAGGGCTCAATCCACAGCGCCATAGTGACGAGCGCGAGCGTGGCGTGGCTGCCCTTGAAGTCATAGAAAAGCGGGTAGAGCCGCCCCAGTACAACGCACAAGCCCGCAAACGCGCGCCCCACATCCGCATGACCCTTAAACCCCAAAAGGAGCGAGCCGAAGAGGATGGGCAGGGAGTTTTTGATAAGCTCCACAAGCAAAAGCCGTATCCAGCCCCAAATGCCGTAAATGCGGCGGAAGTTCGATATCCAGAGATTGCCCGTGCCGAGGCGGCGCAGGCTCGCGCGGAAAACGTAGTTCGAGGCGATGACGGTGGTGCTCATGCTGCCGAGGCCGTAGGCCACAATGGAGATGAGCAAAAGCAAAAACCAGTAAAGAATCATTCTTTATCGCCTTTCTGCCGTATGACTATGCGCACGGGCGTTCCCTCTAAGCCGAACACGGCGCGTATCTGATTTTCAAGATAGCGCTGATAGGAGAAGTGGAACAGCTCCCTTGAGTTACAGAATATCACAAAGCAAGGCGGCTTTATGCCGGTTTGCGTCATGTAATAAATCTTAAGTCTGCGTCCCTTGTCCGTGGGCGGCTGGACGCGCGCCTGCGCATCGGCCAAGACATTATTGAGCATACCGGTGGTGATGCGCATATTGGTTTGGTCGTTTACGAAGTTTATAAGCTCGTATATGCGCTCGGTGCGCTGGCCGGTCATGGCGGAGATGAAGATAACGGGGGCGTAGCTCATGAAGCTTAAATCGCGCATGATGTCCTTGCGCATTTTCTCCATTGTGCCGGTTTCTTTATCTACAAGATCCCACTTGTTCACAACGATTATGCTGGCCTTGCCCGCCTCGTGCGCAAGCCCGGCTATCTTCGTGTCCTGCTCGGTCACGCCGTCACGCGCGTCAATCATAATAAGGCAGACATCCGCGCGCTCTATGGCAAGCTGGGCGCGCATGACGGAGAATTTCTCCACACGCTCATCCACCTTGGATTTGCGGCGTATGCCGGCAGTGTCGATGAAAACATACTTGCCGTATTTATTTTCAAGCGGGGTATCCACGGCATCGCGCGTTGTGCCCGCAACATCGGAGACAATAACGCGCTTTTCGCCGAGGACGCGGTTAACGAGCGAGGATTTGCCGACATTGGGCTTGCCGATAACGGCAACCTTGATGCTGTCATCGTCCTCTTCGTTCTCGTCCTGCGCGGGAAAGTGCTTCAGGCACTCGTCCAAAAGGTCGCCCGTGCCGTGACCGTGTACGGCGGAAACGGCAATGGGGTCGCCGAGGCCGAGGGAGTAAAACTCGTAAAGCGCGGGGTCGGTCGCACCCGTGGAGTCGGCCTTATTCACGGCGAGCACAACGGGCTTTTTAGAGCGCAAAAGCATATTGGCAACATCCTTATCCGCCGCCGTAACACCCGTGCGGATATCCGTGACGAGGACAATTACATTTGCCGCATTTATGGCTATCTTCGCCTGTTCGCGCATGAAAAGCAGGATTTCGCTGTCGGTAGTCGGCTCAATGCCGCCGGTATCGACAATATTAAACTTGCGCCCGCACCATTCACACTCGGCATAGAGCCTGTCGCGCGTAACGCCGGGGGTATCTTCAACTATGCTCAAGCGCTTGCCGACAAGCTTATTAAAGAGCATGGATTTGCCCACATTCGGGCGGCCTACTATGGCTACAAGAGGTTTTGACAAATTCTTTCGCCTCCCTAATTATCAGTTTTGATTGTATTTATAATATTCGGTCTGTTCGCTTTCCCGTTCGGGCAGCTTCACCTCGGGCAAAATGCCGCTCATCGCGTCCCAAAGGGCAAAGCCGTCCGACTCAATCGGGTATATCGGAACGCCGAGGGCGTTCACCGCCTCTTCCAGCGTCACATCGTCCAAAAAGTCCATTTCCTGACGGCGGAGCATATTTTGCGAGATGAAAAGCCGCTCGCCGAGGGGTTTAT
>CAYRPD010000037.1:0-1259 GCA_964426095.1 uncultured Oscillospiraceae bacterium
GAGGACAAAAGAGAAAGGAGCGGCGAGTATGCACACGAAAACTAAGCTCAAGCTTGGATGGCGGACAGTGCTGTGGTGCATGGCGGCGATAGTGGCGCTGGGGCTTATACTGGTAGGCGTTTTCACCGTCAAGGGCTATAAAATGTACAAGGAAGCGGTGGAGGAAAAGCCGATAAGCTCGATTCTGCCGGATATCCAGTCGCGCCCGGGCGAATACATATTGCGCTCGGAGCTGCCGCAGATGTACTATGACGCGGTTATAACCGCCGAGGATAGGCGCTTTGAAACGCACAACGGCATTGACCCCATTTCAATTGCGCGGGCGGTGCTGGTGGATATTAAAACGCTCTCCTTTGCCGAGGGCGGCAGCACGATAACCCAGCAGCTTGCCAAAAATGAGCTGTTTACTCAAAGAAAGCACTTTGAGCGCAAATTTGCGGAAATCTTCGCCGCGCACGCGATAGAGGACTACTACACCAAGGATCAGATTTTTGAAATGTACGTAAACTCCATATACTTCGGCAGCGGCTATTACGGCATATCGAACGCCTGCAACGGCTATTTTGAAATCCCGGTTTCGGAGATGACCGACTGCGAGGCGGTGTTCCTCGCGGGGCTGCCGAATGCGCCGAGCGTGTATTCGCCCGATAACAGTCTTTATCTCGCCACAAGGCGTATGACCGTTGTGCTCCAGCGCATGATTAACTACGATGTTATCACCGTGCAGAGTGCGGACGCGATGATGGCGGAGCTGTACAGTCTCCAATTTAAGATTCACCCGGAAAACGCGGCATAAAAACGCAAAAAGGAGCGGTTGACATGGATATTTCGCTTAAAGAATTTGAGCTTGCGGCCTCGCGCATAGCGCAGGTGGTTCACTGCACGGAGCTGGAGCATTCATCGACCTTTTCGGCAATGTCCGGCGCGGAGGTGTTCTTAAAATGCGAAAACCGCCAAAGAACCGGCGCATTTAAGCTGCGCGGCGCGAGCAACAAAATCCTTTCTATGTCCGAGCGGGGCGAGCGTTGCCCCGTGGTGGCCTCGTCTGCCGGTAACCATGCGCAGGGCGTGGCGTACGCGGCAAAAATGGCGGGCATCCCCGCCACGATAGTCATGCCCGAGGCCGCGCCTATTGCCAAGATACAGGCAACCGAGGATTACGGCGCGCGCGTTGTGCTGGCGGGCAGCTGCTATGACGATGCTTACGCCGAGGCTTGCCGCATTTGCCGCGAAGAGGGCGCAAAGTTTCTGCACCCGTA